>DAOVMN010000085.1 GCA_030630685.1 Thermoplasmata archaeon
AGCTCTACAACGGCACGGAACCCAGCATCACGCTTTCAGACCTCTCTCCTGGTGATCACACAATCTATCTTAAGGTCCAGGACGACCTTGGTGCCTGGAGTGAAGAGGTGAACGCAACCCTAATTATCCATGAAAAACCAGTAGTTACCCTCATCGACATCTCCCCCAATCCGGCGACAGAAGGAGAGACCGTCACATTCACCGGAGGAGGAACCGATGATGGGTCTATTGAGAGGTATCTCTGGCGAACAGACGAAAAGGTGCTCTACAACGGCACAGACGCCGCTTTCTCCCTCTCCAACCTCTCTGCCGGAAATCACACCATTACTTTAAAGGTTCAGGACAATTCAGGTGCGTTGTCTGAACCGGTGAGTGCCTCCTTAACAATTACTGCGCCAAACCAGCCTCCTGTTGTCACGATTACCAGCCCGAAGAACCGGTCAAAGGTTTCGGGTAAGGTAACCATCAGCGGTACAGCTTCTGACCCGGACGGCACGGTTCAGAGAGTGGAGGTTTCCATTAACGGGGGTGACTGGATTTTACTCACGGGCATTACAAACTGGAATTACGAATGGGACACGAAGAAACTGAAGAACGGGGAATACACCATTAATGTTCGGAGCTACGATGGTAAAAACTATTCCCAGGAGCAGAGCGTTAACATCACGGTGGAAAACAAGGACGATGGGGGTGATGGTTTCATTCCTGGATTTGTGGCAGTGGCGCTTATTGGTGCCGTAGTGATTGGCTTGCTTCTCATATCCTCTTACGCGCTGATCTATAGAGTAAAAAAGAAATTTTAAAACAGCCTGGGCGTAATTAACCTGAATGCGAAAGGGAACAACGCATTTTTTCTACACCACCCATCAATCCGCTTGAAGAACCCAGGGCCAATGGGGTACAAAAAACCTAATCCCCTTACCCCCTTTTCACCCGATAATGAATCCTCACCCCTTTCTCCATCGGGATAACCGCATACCTCTCCAATCTGACAATATCCTCGAAATCCCCTGCACCCTGCCCCATGACCGATGTCGGGGCCTCCTTTCCTCCAATGACCATGTCCCCGATGAAGATCATAAAAATATCCACAAGCCCCTCTTTCAGGAACGAGGCGATCAATGTACCGCCCCCCTCCACCATCACCTTTTTTATCCCTCTTTTCCACAGATGAGAAAGGAGATGGTTTAGGTCCACCTGCTCCTTCCCGCATTCCAACATCCCCGCACCTTCCTGACAGGGGCCGTGCTGCTCCGTGCACGCAATCAGGGTAGGTGCGGCATCACTCAGCACCTTGCTTCCCTCCGGTGTTCGACATCCGGAATCCACCACCACGCGAAGGGGCTGCTTCGGGTTGGGAACATACTTCTCCTTTACCGTAAGTTTGGGATCGTCCTTGAGAATGGTATCGACCCCCACAACCACCGCGTCCGCCCAGTGCCTGAGGCGATAAACGATGGCGAGATCGTCATCCGAAGAGATCCTTGTCTGCCTTCCGTCTGGAAGGGCGAGCTTTCCATCCGCCGAGGCAGCGCAGTTCACCACCACGTAGGGTCTATCCAGTCCCTCCGGTACTTCAGGGAATGCGAAATCAGAGACATCGGTTGGCTCTCCCATATTCCCACCCTAAAGATGCTTTATCTTCCCCTGGGCCAGTTCGCCGAGCCTTACGAACCCCTCGTCCACACCCCGAAGAATGAGCATGTCCTCTGAAAAAAGGGTCTGGTCGTCATCCGGTCCGAATATCCAGCGCTCCTCTCTCCTGATGGCAAGGACCTTTATTCCTGTCTCCTTCTCGATGTCGAAATCATCGATCGTCTTCCTGTGAAGCGGGCTCTTCTCAGGGATAGCAAGGGTGAAAATCCGCTCGTCCGTTCCCTTGAGAAGGTCGGTAACATAATCCTGTACCTCGGGGATGGTGTTCAGCAGGTTAACAATATCCCCGGCGGCATTGGAGATCTTCTCTGCCGAAGAGGCGACCTGAAGGATTCCCACAAGCCCCTCGGCGTCCTCGATCGTCCGTGCGGCCACCATGGTGTTGAGGCGGATCAGGTGGTTCAGGGTGTCCATACGTGCCTCAAGGTAGCGCACCTCATCGGCAATCTCCTGGCTCCCAAGCACAAGTGCCGAATAGGCCAGGTCCAGGATAAGCTCGGAGATGTCCTTCATCTCGGTGAGTATCTCCTTGACAGTCTTGGGCTCGTACTCGATCTCCTCGAGCTCTTCATCTCTCCAGTTTTCTTTCCTGTGCAGTTTCATAATACCAATCCTACCATGATAATTAATGTAGTAATACCCATAAGGTCCCCGGTGGTGGACACAACGGGTACCACAGTATTGTCCGGGTCGATACCCTTCTTGAAAGAGAGGAATGCGGAGACCACGCTCATTACTGTAATAATAATGGTCATGAGTAACCCGGCTCCGAGCATGATGATAATAAACTTCAGGGGAGAGAGGGGGCCCGTGGAGAGGCCGGTGAGAGGGGAAACAGCCCAGATAAAGGCGGTGAGGAACAGGATTATAAGCAGACCCAGTATGACCGTCTGTATAACATTCTCCCTCAACTCCTTATTCTTCAGCGAGAGATCGATCTGACCCAAATGAAGGCCTGTGGCCAGGCGGGCCCCGAGGATACAGCCGAGGTTCCCGAAAAGGCCGTTTACCACGGGTATGGTGGTGAGCAGAAAGGGGATTGCGATGAAGATTTTTTCATTGTTCAAGAGCTGGCCTCCGGCGATCTCCAGCACGGCGCATAGGGCAAGCAATGGGATGCTCTCAGATAAAATTTTCTCTTTTGAGTACCTCACGAGATCACCCCCAGGCCTCCGAGGATCACCACAATGAAATAGATGCAGAAGATGGTTATGATATCCCCTACGGTGGTGAGGATCGGAGCGGTCACATTGTCCGGGTCCAGCCCTTTTGAGAATGAGAGGATAACGATCCATATAGTAATTATGATGAGTATCGCTCCCGAGATGAGGGCCGAGAGCACTGTCACCATGATCAGGGAGGGAAGGGTGATTGTCTTTACACCCGCACTGATGCTGGAGGTGTAGGCCACAACCGAGGTGATAACCCCCATCACCACGCTTAGCATCAGGGTTGCATGGATGTTCTCTTTCGTTTCAGGGCTCTTGAGCACGTTCTCAGGGTCGATGACACCGAGATGGATGGAACTCCCCAGGCGTGAACCAAGGGTGGTGACGATGTTCCCCCGCATCCCTATCACCGCAGGCATGATGACGATCAATCCGGGATAGTCAATAAAGAGGTCTTTCATGAACCCAAAGATCGTTCCTGCGAAAACCTCTCCGATGCCGCAGATGATTAGGAATGGAAGGCTCTGTTTCACCATGTCCAGCTTCATTGTGCCCTTCCTCCATGGGGCTCATCTTTGGGAGGTGGTATATATAGTTAGTTGGTAAGAAGGGCTTGAGTTCCAAAATTACTGGTTTTGATGGCACAGGGGCCCAAACAAGATGAATCTCTCGCCTCCAAAACCAAAGGTATTTATGCAATGCCTGTCCTCTAACAATTATCTGAGGTGAATTAAATGACCACCAGATCGTTAAATATGTTCATCCTTGCCTTTCTTGGCATACTTCTTGTAGGAATCATAGTGCTTGTCCTTGCGACAAAAGAGGCCAGCGCAGACACCCTAACGGTGGATGATGATGGGAGTGGTAATTATACTAAAATCCAGGATGCCATTGATGCGGCTGAGGATGGGGATACTATCAGGGTTTTTGATGGGACGTACTATGAGAACGTGGTTGTTAACAAAACGGTTAATCTGATTGGAAACGGGTCGGCAAACACCACGATTGATGGTGGGGGAAGCGGAACTGTTGTTAAAATTACTGCAGACCGGGTGAATATCAGTGGGTTCATGGTGACAGGGAGCGGAAGTTCTTCAAACAATGCCGGTATAATAATAGAATCAAGCAACAACACGGTGATGAACAACACCTGCTCCAACAGCGGTGCCCACGGCATCTACCTCAAGATCTCCTGCAGCAATACGATATCGAATAACACCTTCAACCATAACAATGAAAGCGGCATCTATCTTTATCGGGATTCCAATAACAATACATTTACCAATAACACAGTATCCGGCAACAGTATTGGAATTCATCTGAGATGTTCTTGCAGGAATAACACAGCCCACCATAACAACATCATTGATAACGGAGAATACGGGATCAATGCCTCAGACAATGATGGTTACCAGATAAACGCTACCCGCAACTTCTGGGGGATAAATCTTGGTCCTTATCATCCAGAATACAACACGAAAGGGAAAGGAAACAGGGTAACCGATCATGTGGAGTTCTCACCCTGGTTGGATGAGAATGGGAATGAATTTTATTATGATTTTACCGTATCATCACCGGATTATCATAAAGCTGCAGATCCAAAGGAATTCGTTTATTACTACCTCGATATAGTGAACAACGGAACAGGGAAGGACAACTTTACTCTAAATGCCAAGGATGTACCGAGTCACCTGGTCGTTTTATTCCCTGATGGGACGAATACCGAGGAAGTTGAGCCAGATAATAAAATAGTCGTCAAGGCTGCCGTATTGGTTGAGGAGAACACTCCTTCAGGAAGACTGTTTTTCAATATAACCGTAGCATCTCAGGCGGATCATCGCTTGTCTGATAAGTTGATGTTCACACTGGACGCAAACCGGACCTATGACGTGGAGGTAACCACTGATCAGTCATCCATTAGCGATAAGGACCCGGGAGAGAATGCCACATTCATAGCGAACATAAAGAACACGGGTAATACCAACGAGACCTTCCAGTTGAGCCTTCTCAGCCCTACATCCGGGAATGATGCCCGAGATTGGGCAACGATTGAGGAAGGGGATCAGATCGTCATCATGCCCGGGGAAACAAGAGCGGTTCATGTGGAGGTCAATATTCCCGAGTTCAGTGTGGAGAACGATGACGCCCAGATGGGAGACTACAGAGTAAGGCTCCAGGCCTACCCGCTGAACGATGATTCAAAGAAAAAAACGGTGGAGTTCACGATAGGGGTGGATGATATCTACGATCTCAGGATAAAATCGGATACCCCGGGGAAGAATGAGGACCTCGAACCCGAAGGCGACACCATACTCTTTTATACCGTAGCCATCAGGAACCTGGCGAATACCAGGGACAGCATCGATGTGACCGTTCCGAGCGATCAACTTTCAGGGCAGAAAAAGAACTGGGAACCCAAATTTGATGTGGCTGGAAGTACCAACTATCAAACTGTCCTTTCGATATCCAACATGGATTCCCTGGCCGAAAAGGATATAACCATGCAGCTTAGAATCGATGAGGATACCAAAGAGGGCCAATACACCCTTCTGGTCAAGGCCAAATCCCAGGGAGATACCTCGGTCTACCAATCTATAACCCTCTATGTGAACCTCTCCAAGACCAAGTTCGAAGCCAAGATATGGGCAGATAATCCTGGGAAGAATTCGACACTCAAGGCAAATGAGGACATCGAGATGACCTTCATCCTCTACATCCGAAACATGGGCGAATGGCAGGATACCTTCGACATCTTCGTGCCCTCGGATGAGTTTCCAGAGGATTATGACTGGAAGGTGTATTTCGGAATCTCGGGAACCAAGACAGAAAAGACCATCACCCTGCCTTCTCTTTACCAGGCCACCGAGACCATTAGAATCATCATAGACAAGAAGACAGACGAGGGTAATTACGAACTAAGGGTGAAGGCGGAATCCCAGGGCGACATCGCTGTCTACGACTATGCCACCCTCTACCTCAACCTCACCGAGGCGAACTACGGTGTAGAGCTCGAACCGGTGGAGCGTCCCATTCCCGAAGTGAATCCTTCGGACGAGTCCGAGATCGACTTCAAGTTCACACTCACCAACACCGGTAACCAGGACGACACCTATACCGTCGCGATCGAGACCTCCCTTACCTCCGGGAAATACAAGGACTGGACCATGGAGTTCGAGGACAAGGACTATCAAAGGGTGGATAGACTCGCTTTGCCCGGGGACCTTACGGCAGATCCTTATCTGGGCAAGGGCGACAGGATCGATGTTACCCTCTATGTAACGGTGGACATCGACGAGGACGAAGGATTTTATCCTCATATCACCATATCCGCAACCTCGGACAGCGACAATACCAAGGTCGCCTACCTGGGCTTCAACCTCACCGTCATCAAGCCGAATATCAGGGTGAGCAATGATCCTCGTTACTTCTACATCGATCCGCAGTTCGATATCGAGGAAGGATACAGCGTGGATATCAACCTGAGGATATACAACGACGGAACCGCCGAAACAGACGAGTTCTATGTGTGGTTCTACAACGGTAAATCCGAATCCCACTCAGAGCAAGCGGGTAGTCCCATCATCCGCGAGAGGGTGGACAATATCCCGGCAGGGCAGTACATAGATGTTCTGGTGACATGGAACAACATCCCCGCTGGTGAGAACGACATCTATGTCTATGCGGACAAGCCCATCAGCTCGGGTACCTACAAGACAGAGGGACCCGATGGAAAATTCCACCCGGATGGTGGGGTCCTTGAATCCAGGGAGAACGACAACGGTTGCTCCATCGACGACGAGTTCGAGGATGTCATCGACCTGAGGCCGGACCTGACCGTGACCAACATCGACTACGACGAAAAGACCGCAGGAAAAAAGGGAGTTACGGTTACCGTGACAGTAGCCAATGTGGGCTCTGCAAAGGCGAATGCACATACGATAACGCTGTGGATAAAGATCAAGGGAGAGAAGCTCAAGGACAAGGATCAGAACAGCTCGAATCCGGTCATCAGAGATACGATCGAGGTGGACGACGAGCTCGACATAGAGTTCAAGTGGGATGTCCCGGATGACCCGAAGAAGACCGTCTCTGTAAGCGCTCGCGTGGACCACGAGGATGACTCCAATAGCGGAAACGACAAACTCAGCACCTTTGTGATCATAGAAGAAAAAACCAACAAAGGGGATAAAGACAGCGGTTCAACTGATGAGGAAACCAGTGGGGAAAAGTGGACGTTCATGGGGGTCGGGCTTGTTGTTGGTCTGATCATAGGAATTGCTATCATTTTCAGTGTGATGTCCATGTCATCCAAAGGACGGGATGAAGGTACGTCAGATATGAAAAGAATAACCAGTAGAATGCAAAGGACATCAGAAAAAGGATATGGTGGACCCTTTCCCTCCCCAGTTCTACCCACTCAACCAGTTTCTCCACATATACCAGCTTCACCTTCGACACAACCTTTGCCCACCAAACCAATGTCCCCACCAATACTCTTTCCACCTGGATCACAACCTCAACCCTCCCCACCCATCCCCCAACAACCCCCCTCTTCCGGGGATGAGGCTCTTCCCAAGACCTCACCAATTGGGGAAACAAGCGAGGGAACAAAGGAAACCCTTATCTGCTCCACGTGCGGCAATGTCATTGATGAGACGTTCAAGTTCTGCATCAAGTGTGGAAACCCATTACATCCCGGGGAGAAGGAAGAGAAAAAATTGTGAGATCAATCAAAGGAGACCAACAAGCCAAAAAGCTCTAATATCCTTTAAACCTGCCGCCCAGCCCCCCCAGGAGGCACCTCGTAAACAATTTGGCCAACCCCAAATGCCTCAACAGTACACACAGACACCCCCACCATCCCCCGCTCCTCTTAGTATCCCCTCGCAATCCGATGGTACCTGGATCTGTCCTCAATGTGGTAACAGGGGAGAAAAAAACTTTAGATTCTGTATGTATTGTGGTTTCAGGAGAGAGAGCTAACATCGGAGTAGTGATATTATGGAAAAATCTATATATTCATACCGATAACAAATATGGGATGATTTCCATGAAAGGACAGATAAATATTCTCTTGACGATTGCTATTACCGGCCTGTCGACTATTGCCTTTCCCGGTGCATTGTATTGGTCACAAGCAGCGGACGAAGGTGGAACTGATGGAGATATACGGATAGAAGGAGTGGCAGGTGGGAATGGGTTTGAATGGAATGAGGTCCACGGCCTTGTCATGACAGAATCTGATACAAATGTAGATGAGCCTTTCAAT
>DAOVMN010000021.1 GCA_030630685.1 Thermoplasmata archaeon
CCTGTAATTCCACTGATTTGGCAAATTATTCCAAGAACGTTTCCGTGCTATGGGATAATACTACTGGCATCTCCAATGACTCCGCGGATAATTCCACGTGGGATCAGAACTTCATAACCCATGACATCTACGTGTGGGTGGAATACAACAATGCAATGCACCCCGATCCTCTCAACACCACGAATGAAACGGAATCCGCCCCCATTGACGTGTACAAATTCTACAATGTCTCCTTCTACCCCTCGGACCAATTCAGCTACATAAACGAGGAGGTCCCCTACACCATATACACGTATTATGTGAAGAATATTGGGCGCGCGGTGGACAATATCACCTTCTCCTTTGTGGTATGGTCAAGCAACATGTCCAATACCGGTAACTGGAGCTATGAACTGTACAATGACACGATGACCAACGGACAGATGTTCCTTCATCCAGGCGAGATTGCCGAGGTGTATCTCAATGTATCCGCAAATTGGAGCGGGGTCAATCAGGGAGAGCTGTTCACCGTTAATGTAACCGCGATCTCCACGAACGATACAAGCAAGAAGATGACTGTGAAGGCCTCTACCAGCGCCGGAACGGTGGACTACACCCCGACCGAGATCGTATTCAGAAGGGCAGACGGAAAAAGAGCAAATAACAAGGGGGCTGCACCCGCCACCAACATAAGCCTTGTGGTGAACGAGACCAGCAGCCTTACGGTCCATATCAAGAATATGGGAACAGCGGGTTCGGTGTTCTCCTTTAATGTAACGTTCTATGTGGACGAAGCGGGAAGCTGGATACCCATCGGTTCCACAACGTTCTCGGACTACATCCCAGCCAACTTCTTTGGAGACGCTTCTATCAATTATGAATTTACCACATGGGGAAGAAAGTGGATCAGGGTGTACGTGGACAGCCTTGATGATATCGGCGAGCTTGATGAAACCAACAACAACTTCACCACCTACATCTATGTGAAGAACAGATCGGCAGCCTATGATTTCACCTTCTCGGGGATCGTGTTCGACTGGGACGGCCAGACCCCGTTAGAAGGGGCAACAGTAAAACTTACAAATCAGAATACTGGATATATCAATACAACCACCTCGGATTCGAATGGCAAATATACCCTTATGATGCCCAAGGATTCCTATTCGGACTTTGATCCCATATTCATTAAAGCCACGCATCCGCCGGACCCTGCAGAGGACAGCAAGACCCTGTATGTCTATTCCGAGGACCTTGAGATGAGGAATGTGGACTTCTACCTGTTCGTCTACGGAGTGGACCTCACCATCAGGCCCCACCAAGGATACAACATATCCTTTATCAGGGCGGACGGCAAATACACCAATCAGCCCATTGTGGGTGAGAATACCACCATCCGGTTCTGGGTCGTGAACCGGGGTACACAGGGGACCAACGGCACATTCCAGATCACCAAGAACGGCACCTCTTCTGTGAACCTTATTGGCGATCCAGATATCACAAAGCAATATTATCCATCCCAGAGCGTCACAAGGGTGGATTGGGTGTACAAATTCAGTGATGTGGAGACGGTAGATTTCGATATCAATCTCGTGGATAAGGATGGAATCGAGGCCTATACCGTCAACAACATGGGGAGAAGAACCGGCGTCAAGATCAAATCCAAACTTACCAATGACCCGTACAACCTTACGGGAACGGTCTATGAAAGGGCATCCGGTGCAGAGAATGTGGTTGCCCGGGATGCCAATGTTACCATCACCAATGTCAGGACCAACTACAGCCACACTGTCACCACTGACGATCTCGGCAGGTTTGGCTTTGACCTGCAGAACCTTCCGAAGGGATACCAGGAAGGAGACCTCATAAGGGTAAGGGCCTGGAAGGGAGAAAAGGAGGGGATCAAGGAATTCTATGCATATTCCGAGGATAGAGGCAAAGACCTCATCATTGTTTTTGCCACCTACGATGTGAGGGTTACTGCCTCTGATGTACGACAGGAGAAAGGGCCGGGCGAATGGACAACCTACGAGATCATCATATTCAACACCGGCAACGTGGATGATAGGTTCAGGCTCTCCCTCAGCGGAGACCATCTGGATTGGGGATCATTGAATATTAATAGTATTTCCATTGAAGCAGGGAAATCCGCGAACGTCACCCTCCGGGTTGATGTGCCTTCGGATTATAGTGAAGCGGTGGCGGGCACTGTGGCCCATATTGCGGTAACAGCCACCTCCAACAACGGCAATGGTCCCTCGGACAGCGTGGATACCTACACCATGGTCACCCAGATCTACGCCCTTGCCATCTCTGCGGATTCCACCTCTGGCCATGCTCTACCCGGGGAGACTGTCGGCTACACTATTACCGTCAGAAACAACGGAAACGGGGATGACATGGTTCAACTTGTGAAGATCGGCACCCATAATTCCTGGGGTGAATTCGACCTTTCCAGCTTCGTCATCTCTTTAGGGGACTCCAGGGATGTGACCCTTACTGTGGCTATACCCGACCTGACCGAGGCCGGGGACGATGCGATTTTCAATGTCTCGGCCATCTCCGAGGGCGGTCTTAGTTTCCCAACCCCGGAGATCACCACCTCGGTGGACGAGTTCTTCGAGCTTGACCTTTCCGTTGGTTCTCCAACCAAATATGGTGACCCGGATACCTCTGTGGAGTATACGATCACGGTTTATAATAAAGGGAACAGCGACCAGGATGTGAAGTTCGACATCACTGGAGGCGGTAATGCCAGAATCATAGAGCCTCAGCCTGTATTGGTAGGGGCCTTTGACTCCACTATCGTGACGCTTGAGGTGTTCATTCCGGATAAGGCCAAGGCAAACGTGGTGTACACCAATATCGTGGAGGGATCTCTGAGCGACCATCCATCTGAGGTTTCTAACCCCGTTTCGATCAACACGGTGGTCAATGAAAGATTCAATAGACCGTATATCTCCGTTATTGGAAACACCTCCAAATCCATCAGGCCATCGACATCTGTTAATTTCATACTCAGGGTGGTGAACAATGCCAATGCGGACGATACCTTCAGTTTCTCGGTCAGCAACTCGAACCCGGATTTCTTCTACTCCATCCCGTCTGTAGCAATTGCCAGTGGGGATAGTGCGGATATAGGCGTGGTTGTTACCGCACCTGCGAATGCCATCTACATGGACAATGCCACCCTTGAGATCCAGGCCGTTTCTTCCAAGGGATTGAAATCCACCTCCATCGTAACCGTGATTGTCACTATTTCTGAATTTGTCTATGGCGTTAAGCTCGATGTCGACGAGACAAATAAAATCGTCAATCTTGGTGAGTCTGTATCCTATGTGGTGAGGGTGAGGAATACCGGAGATTATCAAAACTACAGCGAGCAGGTTTCTCTGAGGATCACCAACCTTGACCCGGACAATGCTGATTGGACCATCAATGTGCCGAATACCGTTTTCCTTGCAAAGGGCGAGGAAAGTGTGGAGACCTCGGTATTTATCCTCGTACCCTCGACCACGAACACCCTGAGGATCTCATTCAACATCTTAGCCTCAGTGAACCTTCCAAAACACCTGGAGGACCCAGAGTATGCATCCCAGTACAGGGATGTTGGGGATGAACTTGTAACCACCGTGAACCAGAAACCGGATGCAGTAATCGAACTCCCACCCGGACCATACTATTACAGGGAAGACCTGCAGTTCAGCGCCTCTGGATCCTCTGACCCGGATCCGGATGGCGAGGTTGTGTCCTATCACTGGGACTTCGGAGACGGAGCAACCGAGGATTACCAGAACCCGAAACATGGTTATTTCTTCCCAGGCACCTATCAGGTCTCCCTCACAGTGGGGGATAATCTTGGCGAGAGCCACACCGCAATAAAGACGATCAAGGTTGAGAACAAGAAACCCACGCTCGTGGTAACCACAGCGAATACGGTTTATAGCAAAGGCTACGTTGAATTTACCGTGAATGCCGCGGATGAGGAGCCAAATCGCCTTGACTACACCTGGTACTTTGGAGACGGCTCCGTTGCAACCATCTCCCATCAGAATACGGCGAGGCACCCATACACCAGGAGCGGGATATTCACCATCACCTGTGTGGCCCTTGACATCTTCGGTGGTTCAGGGAGCAACTTCACAATGATAACAATCGAGAACAACGCACCCGTGCCAAAGTTCACAGTCACATACAAAGGAGACACGTATTCTTTTGACGAGGATACCATGCTCAAGATTACAGAGGGTGATGAGGTATTCTTCGATGCCCATGCCTCCACGGATATGGATAAGCCATACGGGGATAGAATCATCAGCTTCAACTGGATATTCGGGGATGGTGCGAATGGCTCGGGCGTCCAGCCCACACACATCTACAAGGATCCCTATGGCAAGGGCTATGTGATAACCCTCACAGTGATGGACAGCGAGGGCTCGCCGTCCACGGTAAAAGGAACCCTGGTCATTATCGTTGAAGAAGAAGAACCTGGCACTCCCGCGTATGTCTATGGGATATTGGCTGTTATTATCGTTGTGCTTATCTTCTTTGGAGCAATGTATGTATTGACGCCAAGGAGGTTCTTTGGCGCTATCTCCAAGAAGGGAACCGCCAGTGCCGAGATAGCAGTTCTCATAGACAAGCTGAACGATCTCGAGGACAAACTCAAGAAAGGGGCACCCGCGGCTGCAGCAGCACCAGGGACGAAATTCTGCAGCGAATGCGATGCTTCTAATGACATAGATGCCGAATACTGTGACAAATGCGGAGGTGTGCTGGATTAGGAGGGACAAAAATGATATATCATATAAACAAAAGGGAAACCCACAAGATGATTGACATTACTATTTATGGCGAGGTGATGTAATGATCAAATGCAGCAAATGCGGTATAGAGAATAGAGAGACAGCAAAATTCTGCAAGAAATGCGGTGAGCCGTTAGAGCGTGGTGTAACAGCTCCCCCCATCGGTCCAGGTGCGCCTCCCGGGAAATTGGAACCCATCACCAGCCAGAGAGTGCTTTCGGTAGCTGAGACCGGAGAGGTTTTAGAAAAGGTCGATCGCAAAGCGGACGAAGAAGGGATCCATATACTTTCCAACACCTTCGCAGAGACCCTCACACAACTCGCCAGAAGCAGGGAGGAACTGGCAAGGATCGAGGAAAGGGTGGCAGATGCACTGAGGATCCAAAGGGAAAAGGAGGAAAAGAAGCTGCAGGAGATCTCGGCCAGCTACGAGCTCACCCAGCAGAAGATCCGAGCCCTGGAAGAGCTTTCTGCACTCAGGCGGTTAGCGGCAGGTGAGGAAAAGTTAGCCGCTATATTCAAAGGAGAGGCCGTGGATATCGGAGAGGAACTATTTGGTGCACGCGAGGAGGAAGAAGAGAGACTGGAAGAGGATCTCTTGGAGGAGGAACTTTCCAGCGAGCTTCCATTGGAAGAGCTTGAAGAAGAGCTTGAGGAACTCGAGGAGGAGGGAGAATCCTTCACCTGCGAGAACTGCGGTGCCACGGTTTCTGCGAATGCCAAGGTCTGCCCTGTGTGCGGTGCGCAGTTCGAGGACTGAGTAGGGAGGAGAATTGGGTTTGGTTTAATCCACTACCTCGTAATCCCCATCCACCACATTGTTGTCGTCCTTCTTTTCGTCCTTATTTTGTTCCTTCTGGTCGGGTGGGGGCTGTTGCCGGGATGCCGAGGCCTGTTGATACACCGCTGTGGTAACCTCGTAGAGAGCGTTTTGAAGAGTCTCCATGTCCTTCTTTACCTTGGGTATGTTCCTTGATTCCATGGATTTCTTCAGGGCCTCTATTGCCCCATCGATCTTCTTCTTTTGCTCCTCGGTTACTTTATCCCCTGCTTCCTTCAATGTCCTCTCTGTAGCGAGGATCATGGCATCCGCATTATTGAGAGTATCGATCTCCTCTTTCTTCTTGCGGTCCTCTTCTGCATAGCTCTCCGCTTCCTTTATCTTTCTCTGGACCTCTTCTTCGCTGAGTTTGGCGGATACTATCGTAATGGACTGCTCCTTCATGGTACCGAGATCCTTGGCTGATACGTTCATTATCCCGTTCGCATCGATATTAAAGGCCACCTCGATCTGCGGCACACCTCGAGGTGCGGGAAGAATCCCATCCAGATGGAACCTGCCAAGGGTGATGTTATCCGCCGCCATGGGCCTCTCACCCTGGAGGACATGAATCTCCACACTGGTTTGATTGTCCGAGGCAGTGGAGAATATCTGCTTCTTTCCGGTGGGAATGGTGGTATTCCTGTCTATGAGCTTTGTAAGCACCCTCCCGAGGGTCTCTATACCAAGAGTGAGTGGGGTGACATCGAGGAGGACTATATCCTCCAATCCTGCCTCACCCTTTATTACCCCTGCCTGTATTGCCGCACCAAGTGCAACGCACTCATCCGGGTTGAGATTCTTGAAGGGTTCCATTCCAAGGAAATCCTTCACAACCTTCTGAACCATTGGCATCCTTGTCGAGCCCCCAACAAGGAGTACCTTCTTGATGTCGCCCTTGGAGAGAAGGGTGGGCTTTGCTGACCTCAGGGCATCCTCAATGGACGGGATGGTCTTTTCAACAAGGTCCCGGGTAAGTTCCTCGAACTTTGCCCTTGAAAGGGTAATGTCGAGATGCTTTGGCTGACCGTTGGCGTCAGCGGTAATGAACGGGAGGTTGATTCCGGTAGTGGTAAGTTGAGAAAGCTCGATCTTGGCTTTTTCGGCGGCATCCTTGAGCCTTTGAAGTGCCACCTTATCCCCTGAAAGATCTATTCCCGTCTCCCTCTTGAATTCCTGTACAAGATGATCGATGATCCTCTCGTCCCAATCGTCACCACCTAATTTGGTATCCCCGCTTGTGGAGAGCACCTGAAAGACTCCCTCCCCGACCTCGAGGATGGAGACATCGAATGTCCCACCGCCCAGGTCGTAAACCAGGATATTCTCTCCCTCCTCCCTATCGAGCCCATAGGCCAGGGAGGAAGCTGTGGGTTCATTGATTATCCTAAGGACGTTCAGGCCAGCAATGCGTCCTGCATCCTTGGTGGCCTGCCTCTGGGCATCATTGAAATATGCTGGTACCGTAATAACAGCATCCTCCACCTTATACCCGAGATAGGCCTCCGCGTCTGCCCTCATCTTCCTGAGGATCATGGCGGATATGTCCTGTGGGGTATAGTCCTTGCCATCAATAGTGATCTTGTAATTCTCTCCCATACGTCTCTTGATCGAGCGTATGGTTCTATCGGGGTTGCTGACGGCCTGCCTCTTCGCCACCTCCCCGACAATGATCTCCCCTTCCTTGGTGAATGCCACCACAGAAGGCGTGGTTCTTCCACCTTCAGCATTTGGAATGATCTGGGCCTTTCCACCCTCCATCACTGCCATAGCTGAATTTGTGGTGCCTAAGTCTATGCCAATAATCTTTGCCATAATCATGCCTCCTTCTTGGATATTTGTACTTTTGCAGGTCTGATGACTTTGTTCTTTAGGTAATATCCTTTCTGCAATATATCGATAACAGTATTCTCCTCAAGCTCGTCGTTCACAACCTGCATCATTGCCTCGTGCTTGTATGGATCAAAGGCCACTCCGGTTTTGTCGATTGCCTCCAATCCTTCCTCTTCCATGATTTTCAGAGATTGATCGTAGATCATCTGGATCCCCTGGACAAAGGGGTCCTCCTCCCTGTCTTCAACATTTTTTAGGGCCCTCTCGAGATTGTCCAGTACATCGAGGAGCCTCGAGATAAGTCCTTCATTAGCGAATTTAATGATACTCTCCCTGTCCTTTTCCGAGCGTTTCCTGAAGTTGTCAAAATCCGCTGCAACTCGTTGAAGGGCCTCCCTGTAATCATTCACCATCTTTATCTGGTTCAGGAGCTCGTTCTGAAATATCAGCAGCCTCTCGGTGTTGGAATAATCCTTCAGGTTCCTGAATTTGCCATCTTCAAGTTCCTCGATCTCTTTTTCGATCTCCTTGCCCATAGGGAATATCCCGGCATGTTCTCGTTTTTTGCCTTCTCCCTTCTTCTTTCCCTTGCTGGGTCCCCTGGACCTGGCCGCCTTTTTGCCCCTTTCTTCTTCGATCTCCATGGCCTTCAACCCCGGTTTCTCTGTATACAAATCAGGGGAATTATTAGTTTTCATCAAACCTACCTCAAGAAAATTGAAAATAAAATAAAAAAGAGGGAAAGGGTGTTTAGTAACCCATTCCGCCCATGTCCGGTGGCATGCCACCGGCTCCGCCCGGAGGCATCGGTGGACCGCCGCCCTTGGAGGCAATGACATCATCGATCCTCAGGATCATGATGGCCACTTCGGAAGTGGAGGTGACTCCCTGGGTTTTCACCCTCAGGGGTTCCACTACCTTCATCTTGCGCATGTCCAGCACTTTACCATCGAAGACATTGAGGCCGGCAAATTTATTGCCTCTCTTGCCCTCATGTGCGCTCCTGAGGTTCACCAGGATATCGATGGCATCCAGGCCCGCGTTCTCCGCAAGGGTCCTTGGAATGATCTCCATGGCTGTGGCAAAGGCCTCGATAGCGAGCTGTTCCCTGCCGCCCACCGTCGCAGCGTGCTCTCTCAGTCTTAGGGCGAGTTCGATCTCTGTTGCACCGCCTCCTGCTACTGCGAAACCATCCTCAAGAGCGATGCTGACCACACTGAGGGCATCGTGGGATGCTCTTTCGATCTCATCCACCACATGCTCCGTGCCGCCCCTTATAAGGATGGAAACCGCCTTGGCCTTTTTGCACTGGGTGACAAAGGTCATCTCGTCATCGCTGATCTTCATGGATTTTACTTCACCAGCATAACCAAGGTCGTCCTTGGTGAGCTCGTCCAGGGTGGTGACGATCCTGGCACCCGTGGCCTTGGCAAGCTTTTCCATGTCGCTCTTCTTGGCCCTCCTGATGGCCATGATACCTGCCTTGGCCAGGTAGTACTGCACATAGTCGTCGATACCCTTCTGGCAGATAACCACCTTGGCCCCACTTTCCTTGATCTTGTCGGCCATGCCCTTCATCATCCTCTCTTCCTCGTCAAGGAAGGCCTGGAGCTGGGTGGGATCGGTGATCTGGATCTTGGCATCCACCTCGGTCTTCTTCACCTCGAGGGCTGAGTTGATCAGCGCGATTTTTGCTTTCTTAAGCATCCTTGGCATGCTCGGGTGCACAGGCTCCTTGTCGATGATGATCCCCTCGATGATTTTGGTATCCAGAACAGAGCCGCCGTGCTTCTTCTCGACCTTGATGTTGTCGATGTCAGCGATGAGTTTTCCGTCCTTCTTCTCTACCACGGCTGACACCGCCTTGACTGCAATGTCTGCGAGATAGTCCTTGGAAGCACCAAGGCTCTTGCCGGTCATGGCGGTCATGGCGATGTTCTTGAGCAATTCCTTGTCCTTGGGGATTACCTCGATGGATATGTCCTTGAGTATCTCAAGGGCCTTCTCGGATGCCATCCTGAAGCCGTTTGCGATGATCGTCGGGTGCACGCCCTGGTCTGTGAGAGCCTCTGCCTGTTTGAGCAGCTCCCCCGCGATGATCACGGTGGATGTGGTGCCGTCCCCGCATTCCTCGTCCTGGGTCTTGGCCACCTCGACCACCATCTTGGCGGCAGGATGTTCCACGTCGATCTCCTTGAGGATCGTGACTCCATCATTGGTTATGACCACATCGCCCATGCTGTCCACGAGCATCTTGTCCATACCCTTCGGACCAAGGGTGGTGCGAACCGCATCTGCAATGGCTCTTGCTGCTGCAATATTCCTATTCTGGGCTGTCTTCCCAGATTCTCTCTGTGTTCCTTCTTTCAGTACTAATATTGGTTGTCCGCCTAGCATATTCTAAGCCTCCGTTTTATATTTCCTCCCAACCCCAAAGGGTTGAGTAAGGGGCATCTGTAAATTAGACCTTCTATAAATAGCTTGTGCATACCGGCTCGCAGTGCTGTTTCCTGTCGTCTACAAAAACTTTATTACGGACTTAAAAAAATCCGGTCCTATAAAAATACTATCACTCCCTAACGGTGAGAATATGCCTGAAACACACGTTGCTAATTTTGTGGTGACCACCCACCTCAGCGAATGGTTCGACCTTGATTATATCGCCTATAACCTCCCCGGAGGCGAGTACAGCCCAAATGTTTTCCCTGGTCTTACCTATGTTCTCGATAATCCAAAATCTGCAGTGCTCATCATGAGGAACGGGCGGGTTGCAGTGACCGGGACAAAGAGCATGGAGGATGCCCAGTCCGCACTGGAGTATGTGGTGGAACTCCTTACCTCCCTGGGCGTCTCTGCGTATTACAACACGGACATCAAGGTACTGAATATCGTGGGTTTTGTAAACCTGGAGGAGGAGATCGATCTTCACACCTTCTACAACTCCCTGAGTACCCCAAAGGCCGAGTTCGACCCGGAGAAGTTCCCAGGTATCGTTTACCGCATGGGGGATGGGATCGATATGCTCATCTTCCAGTCCGGGAAAGTCGTGTTCACAGGGGCAAAAAGCATGGACAGCTTCAAGGCATCCGCTGAGATGGGGGCAGAGCTCGTGGAGAGCAAGTTGTCCGAGGCCTCGGCTGAAGCTTAGATGTCTTGCGGAATGAGGATGAACCCTGATTTTTCCATCTTGGACAACCATATCCACCTCGACCCCGAGGGTCTTGGAGTGGAGGGCGCCAAGAGGTTCGAGCAGGCAGGTGGAAGCCATCTGATTCTGGTGCACAAGCCCTACCACCACATTGATCGTGAGGATTTCGGGGTGCAGTTCGAGACCACCCTTGGGCTGGCAGAGAAGGTAAGGAGCGAGACCGGGCTCGTTGTCTATACCGCACTTTCTCCACATCCCGCAGAACTTACCCGGCTCATGGAGAAGTATCCGCTTGAGAAAGCAAAGGAGATGATGCTCGAAGCCATCGAGCTTGCGGGGAAGCACGTCCGGGAAGGCCGGGCCCTTGCGTTCGGGGAGGTCGGGCGGCCTCATTATCCAGTGGAGGAATATGTGTGGGAGGCGTCAAACGACCTCATTCTTTATACCCTTGAATTGGCAAAGGAGCTGGATTGTGCGGTCCAGTTCCACACCGAGGGAGGGAGAGATTCGTTCCGGGATATTGCAGGAATCGCAAAGAAGGTTGGTTACCCATTGGAGAGGTGCGTGAAGCATTTCTCAGGACCCGCTATCGAGGAGAAGGAGAATTTCGGGCTCTTCCCTTCGGTTGTTTCGCGGAAAGGCAGCATCAAGAAGGCCATTGCCAAGGGAAACAGGTTCTTCATGGAAACCGATTACATCGACGAGCTATCCAGACCAAACGCTGTGCTTTCCCCTGATACCGTGCCCAAGCTGACTCTGGAATTCCTTAGGAAAGGGATTTTCTCGGAGGAGGATGTGCTCAAGATCCACAGGGAGAATCCCGAGAGGGTTTACGGGATTGAGATGGAAAAAAAATGAATCGACTTGGGGCTTGCAGAGATATAAAGTAGCAAATTTTGTTAGGTGTCCCTCCACCATTCATGTATTCGTGCCATTCGTGATTCCCAGGTATTGTGCGGAGTTCATCACGAATCTCACAAATAGACGAATGTCACGAATTTACCAGGTTGGTTTACGATGCTTCGTATCTTAGTCACCTTCCGTAGCTCGGATACATCCTCACTTATTAACCTCCTGATATTCGTGTAATTTGTTCATTCGTGCCATTTGTGATTCCCAGGTATTGTGCGGAGTTCATCACGAATCTCACAAATAAACGAATGCCACGAATTTGACCACCACAGATTTCGATAGATTATTTTTTGGCAAACCCTTAGTTATGACTACTTGCTTTTTATTTTCCCGATTTTCCCATTCATTGCCTTCTCGAACGCTTTGAGCTTTCCCTTCTTGTAAAGCACAAACACCACCGCACCGACAGCTATGAGAATACCAGCTCCTATCCCGGCAATCTCCGCTGTAATTAGCTCATCATCATCCTCGGCCTCATAATGGATGATTGTCACCTTCCTCAGGAGCACATCGAAGACAGGGTGGTCGTGCACATGTGTCTGGATGGTTGGCAGCGGATCCGGGGTCTCGATCTCCTGGTCCGTGGTGGTCCAGACAGTGGCGATCTCCCGAACTATTTCGATTCCTTGGACAGTTACACCGAAGACCGCATAACCCCGGTCATCGATCATTCCAAAGGTGCGATTGCGATTGTTTTCCTCGGTATCATCGAGCCTGTGCTGCGGCCCATCACAGATGTAGAACTGGCTCGATGCACTGTCCGTGTTGCCCAATTCCCGTGCCATGCCTACCGCGCCGTCCACGTGGGTGAGTTCGGGATGTGTTTCCAGGGGGATTTCCTCATCAGAACCCCCGTTCCCGTCATCCCACCAGTCCTGAGGTCCCTCATTGTCCTTTGTATACGGGTCCCCGCCCTGGATCACAAAATCGTCGATGACCCTGTGGAACATGGTGCCATTATAGAATCCGGATTCCGCGAGCATGATGAAGTTCGCTGTGGTGATCGGTGCCCGTTTTTCATAGAGCTCGATCTCTATGACTCCCTCCCTCCATTCAGCGAAAAGGTTGTATCTCGTAAGCGAGTACCTTACCTCGAGGACGGCATGGGCATTGGGCCTGTTCCCTGCCTCCGCAGTTATAGACATAGGGAACGGAGACATGATTGCAAGAGTGAGAATGAATGTTACGATTATGAGAGAGTGCTGCTTTTTTCCGTGGTTCGCAGGAGCACCGGATTTCATGTAAATGTGATTTCTCAAGAGGCTATTTAAAATTTGCCTTTTTTTCCCAGAAAGGGCTCGAGACTATGTTACAGGTTAGCGAATAAGGAACTGAGATTTTGCGTTTGCGGCCAGACTT
The DNA here is from genome assembly GCA_030630685.1 of Thermoplasmata archaeon. Classification (GTDB taxonomy): domain Archaea; phylum Thermoplasmatota; class DAOVMN01; order DAOVMN01; family DAOVMN01; genus DAOVMN01. The sequence goes on from DAOVMN010000021.1 coordinate 12,854, forward strand.
GGGAACACGGATGACAC
>DAOVMN010000284.1 GCA_030630685.1 Thermoplasmata archaeon
AGCTTCGATAAAGGCCTCGATCATTAAGTCCTGAGGGCCCTTATCCCAGCGTTCTCCAAACTGGGTGCATCCCATTCCTATGATAGCAACTTTGTCTTTTATCCCTTCGGCCATGATTCCTCCCTTTTTAATATACTCCTAAACTCGAATTGGCGTTGCTTTCCAGTAGTATGCGTGGATGCCACGAGATACATCGTGGTATTTCCTGCGGAAGCTCATCTCCACCGGCATACCCACCTCAAGCGAATCAAGCTCGGCATCAGTTATATCAAGCAACCACCTTCCTCCACCCTCAAAGTCTACCATTCCATAGATTGCCGGTGGGCTGGGACTGAAGGCCAAGATATCTCCGGTATATGTGAATAAGGAAGCCCTTTTATCGGAGAAGCGATAGCTGTCCATCTCACCAATTGCTCCACACTTGGGGTTGACACATATCTCCTGCGGAGGGTACTGTGGGGTGCCGCAGCGTCTGCACTTCGATCCGCAGAGGCCCAGGATCATCCTGCGTTCCCTCCACAGCGTTGATTGCTGGGTGGGGGCAATCTCTTCTCCACGACCCCCGGTATCTATAGTTAATATCTCACGGAAGGTGACGTATTTCTCATAGCTGCCCAGGTCCTTCTTTGAAGCCAGGTGTTCTTTGATCCCCCTTCTTTTCCTCGCCTTCTCAATCTCCCCGGTTACCTCCAGGAATATAGCATCGCTGCCATTTCCATAGCTGGCAACGAGGATCTTGTCCCCCGGCTTGGCTTCCTCCAGCGCCGCTACCAGCATCATGAGGGTGTAGGCAGTTCCGGTATTACCTATGGCGGTAAACATGTGGTCCTGTATTTGACCATCTTCAAACCCCAACCTCTTCCCTATGTCTGCATGGGCTCTCACGTAGAGGCATGGGTAAACCACCTTGGTGAAATCTTTGGGCGTAAGCTTGTATTTATTCAGCAGCCCGGAGATGGCCTCGGAGATGAACTTGCCATAGCCCTCGTCCCTGATCCATCTGTCCTCCCAGGTGCGATTATATTTATCTTCCGCCGCCCTCCAGTTGTCCACGAAGTCATATGACAGAGAATAGCTACCCTCAACGCTGGCTATCACCCCGCTATCCCCCAAGAGGAGGGCTGCGGCGCCATCCCCGTAGATCTCCTCCTGAAAACCGCCCGGTTTCCCCAGTCTGCAATCGGAGGCACATACCATGACGTTCTTCGCTGAACCCGATGCCACGGCATCGTAGGCGGAGATCAGGGCACCGGTTCCAGCCTTGATAGAGGCGGTAAAGTCCGAGGTTCGAATTTCAGGGGAAAGGTCGAGGGCAGTAGCGATTATCCCCGCATTCTGCCTCTCCCTATAGGGTGTGGTGGTGGTAGCAAAGAACAGCCCGTCGATCTTTTCCCGTTCAGTCCCGTTCAGACAGTCCATGGCAGAAGCTACCGCCATCGTGAGGCTGTCCTCATCGTAGTTGGCCACTGCCTTCTCACCGGGCAATAGGGATGCTGGGTTTAGCCACCCCAGAGCTCCATAAATAGTCATACGGTTGATACGGTATAAAGGTACATAAGCGCCGTAAGAAGTAATTCCTACCATAGTACTCCATCCTCTCTATTTCTAAGGTAATTGATACTGTACCATGTCTACGCACAAGATTCAATTGTTATTGACATATTCGGATGGCATCACCCCTTCCTGAACAAAGGATAGTCCGAATCCAAATCTTTCATCTAATATTTCACCGACTTGCCATACTTTTCCCTGAGGACCGTCTTCAGCACCTTTCCCGCGGGGTTGCGGGGTAGGGAATCCATGAAATCCACCGATTTGGGCTTCTTGTAGCTGGCCAGATGCTCTTTGCAAAACTCCACGACCTCCTCCGCGGTCAGGCTTTCTCCTTCTTTGCAGACGACGATGGCCTTGACCGACTCGCCCCACTCCTCATCGTGAACCCCAATTACGGCACACTCAAGGATCTTGGGATGCTTAAAGAGAACCTCCTCGATCTCCGCGGGGTAGATATTCTCCGCCCCGGTAATGATCATGTCCTTCTTTCGGTCCACTATATAGATAAACCCCTCTTCATCCCGCCTGACCAGATCACCAGAGTGAAACCACCCTCCCCTCATGGCTTCTGCAGTGGCCTCAGGATTCTTGTAGTACTCCTTCATCACCGTCGGTCCCCGGTAGATCGCTTCACCGACCGTTCCCACCGGGACATCATTATCGTTGTCATCAACGACTCTTATCTCGATAAAGGGGAGCGCTTTGCCCACCGATGTCTCTCGCCCCTGGGATTCGCTGTGCCGAAGAGCTGAAACCAGCGGACTCATCTCGGTCTGCCCGAACAAATCAAAGATCTTGACATTGGGGAAGTGCTTCATGATCTGCTTCCGGGTCTCTGTGGGCAGAATGGCCGCTCCTGTCGCCCAAACCCGGAGAGAGCTGGTATCGTATTTCTCCAGATCGGGCAACTGCAGCAGGAAGAAGGTCATGGCGGGTATCAGGAGGATTGTGTTGATCCTCTCCTTTTCGATGGTCTTCATGATGTATTCCGGGTTGAATACCTCTGTAGGCAGCACCACAGTGGCACTCATAAAGAACATGAACTGGCAGTAACCGAAGGCCGCCAGATGGAATATCGGAGGAGCGGCAAAAGCCTTGTAGTTCCAAACATCGCCAAGTTCAGGCTCGGAGAGCACAACAGAAGACGCTATCATCCACATCACTATTTCATTCTTATGTGTCAGTACGGCACCCTTAGGTCTACCGGTGGTTCCGGCGGTGTACATAATAAATACCGGGTCCTCTTCATCCACGAGAATGAGCGGTTCATCGTCTGGATACTTTGCGATCCAGGTTTCGAAGTGCAGCATGCCCTCCACCGGTTTCTCGCTGATGGAAATATAGTTCTTCACCTTGGGAAGGTCATTTTGAATGCCACTCACCGTTTCCACAAAGACCTCTCCCATGATGAAGGCCTCTGCATCGGAGTGGTCTACAATATATGTGAGTTCTTCGGGATGCAGGCGGAAGTTGAGCGGCGCAGCCACCCCACCGATCTTCCCCAGGGCGAAGTATGCCTCCATGAACTGGTTGCAGTTGAAGGCCAGTATAGCCACCTTGGACCCCTTCTTGATTCCCAAATCCAAGAAAGCATGAGCCAGCCGGTTCACGCGAGCGTTGAACTGTTTGTAGGTCAATCGCGTCTCTCCGTATATCAGCGCCTCCCTGTCGGGGAACTTACGAGCGTTACGGGCAAGGCTTTCCCCCAGGAGAAGCCTTCTTCCCAGGGCCTCCTCTATTGCCTGTTTGTCTTTCATGGTTGGCCTCCTCTGAATTCATGGTGTATTATTAGAACATTAAGCGCCAATTCCTTATGTCAATTTGTTTGGGTACCGATATTCCAGCTGCCATCAACCGCCTGCATTCTATGCCTGCCAGAAAGAGCCTGTCAAGCATCCTCACCTGATAGTTACAATCTGCTCTCGTTCAGATATATAGTTGATACTTGGTATCATCGATTTCTCTTCACCTATCATTGCGAGACTCTTTGCGATAAATCAACTGCGGTGACGATTGGAGCAGAACACATCAGTGCTACACCATAGGTTCTACTAAGCAGGAGCCATAAAGGTGAATCCCCCGAGTCAGACAGGTCGGCCGACACTTCTGCCTATATCGGGGGCTGGGGTCTCGGTCTATGGGTAGGTTGGAGCATC
>DAOVMN010000156.1 GCA_030630685.1 Thermoplasmata archaeon
GATTGTCCACACGGGGTGTGCATCTACTGCCCTGGAGGAGTGGAGAATGATTCGCCCCAGAGCTTTACCGGTCAGGAACCCGCAGCACTCAGGGCTGGGAGTCATGGTTTCGACCCCTATCTCCAGACCCTCAACCGCCTCACGCAATACCGGCAGATCGGGCACCCCACTGATAAAATAGACCTCATTATCATGGGCGGTACCTTCACCTCCCGCACAAAGACATATCAGGATTCCTTCATAAAAGGATGCTTCGATGCCCTCAATGAAAATATCGCATCTGATCTCAAGGCAGCTCACCAATTGAACGAATCGGCGCCTCATCGGTGTATCGGTCTAACTATCGAGACCCGCCCGGACAGATGCTTAGATAAGGAAATCCCGCATATCCTTCGGCTTGGAGGAACCCGGGTGGAGCTTGGGGTTCAGACCACATTCGATGAGGTGCTGGAAGGTGTGAAAAGGGGCCATTCCACTAAGGAGACTATCCTTTCCACCCGACTGGTGAAGGATGCCGGCCTCAAGCTGATGTACCACATGATGCCCGGCCTTCCCGGCTCAACCCTCGATATGGACCTTGAATCGTTCAGGGAGATCTTCAAGAACCCGGATTACCGCCCCGACATGCTCAAGATCTATCCCACCCTTGTGATAAAAGGCACGGAACTCTACGATATGTGGAAAAGGGGCGAATACACACCCCTCACCACAGAAAAGGCCGTTGGTCTCCTTAAAGAGATGAAGAAACTTCTCCCAAGGTATGTGAGGATCCAGCGCATACAGCGGGACATCCCGGCAAGGCTCATCGAGGCCGGCGTTAAAAAGTCCAATCTCCGCCAGCTTGTGCAAAAGGCGCTGAATTCTGAGGGAGAAAGATGCCACTGCATCCGATGCAGGGAGGCAGGCCACACCTCGAGAAAGATCGGAAATGTGGAACTCATAGAGATGGAGTACGAGGCCTCCAAAGGCAGGGAGGTGTTCCTTTCATACGAGGATGTCGAGAACGAGGTGCTGATCGGGTATCTGAGGCTGAGGTTCCCGTCCGAGACCTCGGATAATGGTCGAAAAGGGAGAGCAGTCGTCAGGGAACTCAAGGTCACAGGACTCGAGGTTCCGCTTGGAGAACGAGAGAAGGGAAGATTCCAGCATTTGGGCTATGGAAAAAGGCTGTTGGAACGGGCCGAGGAGATTGCTGTGGATAAGGGGTCGAATAGTATCATCGTTACCAGCGGGGTGGGGGTGAGGCCGTATTACAGAAAAGTGGGCTACCATCGGGCGGGTTATTACATGGAAAAGAGGTTGTGACATGGAAAAAGATATGAAAAAATATCGGGACCAGTCTTTACTAGGGCACAAACAAATTTCAACAGGATTTTCCAAGGCAAGAATACATCTTAAATGATAATAGTTTATTTGATAGTCACTTTACCGAACCCCTCTTTCGATATTGGATGTGAATAAACTTAATTAGCAAGATAGTGTTTGGGTAGATTATGAGCAATAAAAAAAATACTCTCTTAGCGGGTATCCAGTATTTGGGATTACCTGGAACCTCTCAACCGTGCCAAGATGCTATCCTACAGTTGTTACAATTCAATGTCAAAATTGGGAAAACACGGATTCTCTCCAATGACAATGAGCACTGTCTCCTACTCACAGTGGACACGTACAATCTTATCGCTGTTAAATCAGGATTTGCTTCGGGTTACAAGGGGGAGGGACCGCGAACCCTTTCTTATGTTCTTCAACTGTTAGATGCCCACGGATCAGAAATCGAAGAGTACAAAGTGGAAAAGGATATGATTAGTCGCCTTGACAGTTCTTCTCTAACTCAGTCAGATATCGACAATCTCGACAATGGCCATCCCATTCGACCGAATAGGTGGTACGACTATGTGTATGATGAACACTGGGAACTACGAAAAAAGGGAACATTATGGAAGGAGTTTCATCCAGTTATTCCCTTTGCAATCGTTGATAATCGTATTGTTGATTTGGCTCTCTCATTTTGGGAAAATCCTGATGAAAAACTCCTAACAGGATACAGGCGGCTGGAAGATATCGTTCGAGAACGAACTAGTATTGATGAGCATGGATCAAAGTTATTTTCAAATGCCTTTATCGATGGTCCGCTTATTTGGAAGAATCTCAATCAAGGTGAACAAAAGGGAAGAGCTAATTTGTTTACTTCGGTATACATGGCTTATCGAAATCCTCGAGCTCATCAAGAATTTAACCATCATTCTAACGATCTATTGGCAGAATTTCTACTCTTGAACCACCTCTATTCATTAGAGAAAAAATCAATCAAATGTGAAAACGAAAAGACATCCTAACACATTAGTGCCCCAAATCTGGACTGGTCCCAAAATATCTCGTATAATTCTGTCAGAAACCGATCTCATACCTTTCTCGCAAAGGTCAGATAACCAGTATGCCCCAGCATGGAGTAATCCGGCCTGACCGCTCCCGGCCTGACCACGATCTCCCTTCTCAGGGTCTCCATGGTAAAAACGTCCACAAAATCCGATGATGCCTTGTCCCACCCCTCGATCTCCTTCCTCAACCTCTCCACCTGATTCATGGTTGGAAGATATGCCGCGAACACCCCTCCGATCTTGAGAAGGGCCTTTACGGATTCCACGGCCTTCCAGGGATCAGGTATGTCGAGAACAACGGTATCCGCTCCCTCCAGTTTATGGGAGGATAGGAGGTTTTCAATCTTCTGAGGATTTTTGACATCCCCGGTATGGAAAACAACCCGATCCGAAAGGCCGGCCTTTCTGACATTCCTCCTTGCGATCTCGGTATTCGAGGATTTGATGTCCACGGAGATAACCCGGCCATCCGGCCTTACACTCGAGGCAAGCGCGATGGTCAAGCTCCCGGAACCCGAACCTGCCTCGATTATGGTCTTTCCCGCCCGGATATCCGCATAGAAAATGATGGTGGAGGCATCCCAGGGTAGAATGACCTGGGGTCCACGTTTGATATGCTCCATCAGGTCCCTTGGCAGGGCCGGGAGCACGATTAACTCGATCCCCATGATCTCATGCCTTCCATAGGGCCTCCCGATTAACTTGGTTCCGGAAAACGAGAGGCCGCAAACCGATATCCTATCGCGTGTGATCGTTGCACTAGACTTCTTCGCTTTTACGAAAAATGCTGCCCTGTCACCCTCTCTGATTGCCCATGAAAAGCTGTTGTGCCCGAGCATGAGAACATGAACTCCATCAGGATTGTGAGGTATTCAATGTCCTGTTAACGGTCTCGAGCTGGGTAATGATGTTGTAGATCATCGTCCTGGCATGCATGGGGATATTCGGGTCGTCGGCAAGATCGTCAAGTATCTTGATGGCTGAAAAAACTCGTACATCGATAGGCTTTGATCGATTCAAAAGCCATTGAGAGGCCGCTTCCTGGGCACCTCTCCTGATATTCCTGGGAACTGAGGTATCCTCGGCCAATTCATCGAGGATATTAGAGATCTGGTTCATTGCCTCTTCTGGATTCATTCTATCACCACGCTGAAAAGTAAATACCTGATTCGAGTCCCTGACTCTGAATATGATATATAAAATCTACTTTCCCCTTTTTCAGGAGTAAGGAGAAGGCGTGTGCTTATTCGGTGCCCCACCGCCGGAAGAGCTGGTGTTCCACACCCAAAGAATCCATCACCTTCCCGATCACGAAGTTCACCAGGTCGTCAAAGGTCCGGGGGCGGTGGTAGAAAGCAGGGGAAGGAGGAAGCACAACCGCTCCTGCTTCAGCAAGGACCAGCATGTTCCTGAGATAAATAGTGCTCAATGGAGCCTCCCTTGGCACAAGGATGAGCTTTCTTTTCTCCTTCAGACATACGGCAGCAGCCCGTGTGATGAGGGAATCCGAGATCCCAGTGGCGATCTTTGAGAAAGAGGACATGGAGCAAGGGCAGATGACCATGCCATCGAATAAATAACTCCCCGAGGCAGGAGGTGCGGTGAGGTCATCATCGGAATACACCACATCAGCCAATTCCTCGATGTTTGTAAGAGGAATATCGGTTTCCATTCCAAGAATCTCCTTTCCATGCCCTGTGATCACGAGGGCAACCTCCACTCCCGTGTTTTTCAACTCCTGGAGAAGGCGTACCCCATAAATGGCGCCGGAGGCCCCAGAGATACCTACCACTACCCTCATACTCATACCTCTCAATGGATGATGTATTTTGCAATATCAGTGAGCTTTCTCTCGCAGTAGTCGCACCTCAGCACCACCGGATCCCTGGATACGACCTTGAAGCTGGGCTCTACCGGCTCCTTCTGATTGGTTATGCAGTTGGGATTCCCGCATCTAACGATCCCCTTTACCCTGGATGGAAGGTGAACCCTGTATTTCTTGACAAGCTCGGTATCCTTGATGACATTGATGGTCGCATCCGGGGCTATAAGAGAAATAATGTTAAGCTCCTGACGATCCAGCATCTTATCCTCTATCTTGATGATATCCTTCCTCCCTACATGCTTGCTGGGGACGTTCATCACCGCGCTCACAACCGAGCCGTGCTCAATGTCCGGAAGACCCAGGATGTTAAGGACTATCATACCCTTTCCTGCGTCGATGTGATCTATCACAATCCCGTTCTTTATCGGGGTAACCTTCAAGGTCCTCTTTCCTTCCCCTGCCTCTTTCTTTCTCAATCGATCACCCCCATCACAAGATTGAGAAGGGCCATTCGAATGGGTACGCCATTGAAGGCCTGCTGGAAATATCGCGCATAAGGGGACAAGTCTACCTCGGGAGCGATCTCTTCCACCCTTGGGAGCGGATGCATCACAATAATATCGTCCTTACCCAGGTTCAGAAGATCGAGGTCCACCCTGTACATCCCGGCCACCTGAAGATATTCAGCGGGGTCCGGGAATCGTTCCTTCTGGATACGGGTAACATAGAGTACGTCCGCATCCTCTACTGCTTTTTCGAGCGACTCGCTCTGATGTACTTCTGAGCTCTCTGACAGAAAGCTGTAGATCTCCTCCGGCATCTGCAACTGGGGCGGTGAGACCAGTGTGATCTCGGCGCCGAACCGTGAGAGGGCATAGGCTAAGGAGTGAACCGTCCTACCGTATTTCAGGTCCCCTACGAGTACCACGTGCTGGTCCCCTATATCTCCTTTCTCTCGTGATATGGTAAACAGGTCAAGAAGGGTCTGGGTCGGATGCTGACCCGCCCCGTCCCCTGCATTGATAACGGGCTTCCTGGAGAATTCCGAAGCCAGTCTGGCTGCACCCTCCCTTGGGTGGCGGAGAACGATAACGTCAGAGTATGCCTCTGCCATCCGAATGGTGTCAGCGAGAGTTTCGCCCTTCACGATCGAGGTCCCACCGGGATCAGAGAAACCGAGTACACTACCTCCAAGGCGGTTCATTGCACTCTCGAAGGAGAGGCGGGTCCTGGTGCTTGGCTCGAAGAAAAGGGTTCCAAGGATTTTCCCGGATAGAGAATTACTGGTTTTCTTTCCCTCGGCAATGGGAAGCATCTCCTCTGCGATCTCGAATACTCTGAGGATCTCTTCATTTGAGAAATCGTTTATTGAGACCACATGTTTGAACGGCATAAACCCAGGGATTGGTTTCGGGATATTAAGGTTTACGGGTTCTTTAAAATCGGGAGTTTAGTCCCTTATCCCCTGAACTTCACCCTTCTATATAATAAAACATTCAGTGGAACGTATCACCACGGATATGTTGATCCTATCGACACACTGGCCCAATGTGTCGATTATATGTCTGTATTTCGACAGATGATTCTTGAGCAGTCGATGAGACAGACAGGTCATGCGGTGAGCACCTCCACGAGCGCTGGATGTTTGTAGATGAC
>DAOVMN010000128.1 GCA_030630685.1 Thermoplasmata archaeon
CTTGCTTCCATTTATCGTTGTTTTATCGGCACCGGAACCTTCCAGGTTTACCGTTTTGTTTACCACCACGTTCTCGTAATACGTTCCTTCTTTTACAAGAATCGTATCTCCCTCCGTGGCGTTGTCGATGGCATACTGGATTTTTGAGTAGTTGGCCGGGCCGTCATCGTCCACGGTGATGATGGCTGCGGTGGCGTTCTTTCCCGCAAGGGCAAACAGTGCGATTCCTCCTGCAAAGAGTAGGAGGGCAATCAGGGTTTTGGTGTGGGGGTTCATGGCGTTTACCTGTTGGTGCCTATTATTTAATATTATTGAGCGTTTTGTATGTTTATCACGATAGTAGAATTTATTTAGCCAATAGCATAATCAAGCATTGCTCTATAGATAGTTTCGTTCTTTTCAAGCTCGGATGCAAACCATTTCTCCCTTCCCACCGTCACATTAATGTTTGCTTCCCAGCCTTTGATAAAAGTATCATTTTCACGACAATGCTTGTAAAAGTATCTATCCCAATATTCAATTGTGAAGTTATATTGAAGACTCAGATTCTCCATTATTTGGGAGGCGTTCTCTCTGTCGATGTCTGGGTAGAACTGAACTATTACTCTCCCGGGAGTATATTCCACATCATGTTCGAAACACCCTACAAATAAGACGGTCACAATGACTATTGATAATATTAAGGATGTTTTCATCATTTTATCATCCACCCATTCCAATTCCACCTACATAGATGAAAGACTTCACATGGTCCATTGCATATCCCCCTCGATTGCATTGTCAATGGCATATTGAGTTTTTGCGTAGTCTGCCGGGCCGTCATCGTCCACGGTGATAGTTGCGGCGCTGGTTTGTTGGGCAGTAAGGGCGAGCAGGAGGGTGCCCGCGAGAAGGAGCAGGAGGGCGGTCATGAGTTTGGTGTTTGGGGTCATGGGAATCGCCTGTTGGTACAATATTACCGTAAGACTCACTATTTTCCGTCATCACTTAAGACATTTATCCCTATCCGTTGGAGAGTTTCTGAAAGATTGATTTCTTTGACTCTCCGCTTAAATTCAGAATAATATGGATGTTTCCTGATGTGTTTTGGCTTAGGTATACCCCAGTCATGTAACAGTTCTTGACTACATTTCTGAAGCATAACAAGAGGAAGAACTTCGTTGTCCTCAAAATCAATTTTCCCCGTTGCCAGTGAGTTCAACAGTTCATGAGACCTTTCCCACCAGGACTCCTTGTCTAAGTTTTTAATCACTTCATCATAGATTTTTTCACGATTCTTTCTGATGAGTATGGTTTCTTTATATTTATTTTTAAATACATAAAAAAGAACAACAAAAAAGAAATTTATCCCTGCCGCTAAGAATATCAGTTGTTCGGAAAAATCTTTCGCTCTTATATCATAAGTCTAATGAAAGTACATCCCACCTACAACATTGAGACAGCCCAAAATAAGGCAGAATGAAGTTTCGAGTATCCAGTTTCTATGGAGATATTTAATTTTGTAGTATTTATTAGAGGTGGCTTTGTGGAATAGACCATAAAACCAAAATACGAATAAACTAAAAACTGCAAATACGATAAAGAAATATGGATTAATCATAATATCACGCATCTTTTGATTTCGACAATAGCACATCTATCCCAGAATCATTACCAGCAATCAAACCTCCCACTTCACCCTTCTTCTCCAGCGCTTCATGGTAATCATAGAGCAATCTCAAGACCTTTGCCGCCTTCCCGGGCAGATTGTAGGTGGGCAGACCCGAGTCCTTGAGTACCTCCCTGACCTTGAAGTAATCCTCACCACCGGCAGGAACATCCACCACAGGCTTGGAATGCCGGGAAGCAACCTCTGCAATCACCATCGCCTCCCCGGGCTGGAAGAATGTTGACTTGAGCATGTTGATGACCATCACCCCGTCCACTTCCGGGTCTTTCAGTACCTCCTCAAGGATTAACTCGAACCTGTCCGCCCTTGCATCCGCGATGGTGTCTATCGGGTTTATGACAGATTCAGGAGTGGGGAATATCTCAGGCAGCTTCTTTGAGAGCGATTCCCGCGTTTTCCATGCAAGCCCGGCAAGCTTTAGTCCCTCAGCCTCGAGCGCATCAGCGGCTAAGATCGCAGGACCACCCACATTGCTCACCACTGCCACTTTTTTTCCCTTCATGGAAGGCTGATCCAGGAGGGCCAGAGCTCCGCTGAAGAGTTCCTCGATGCTCTCCACCCTCAGAATTCCACAAACCTTGAATGCGGCATTGAACACCTCATCACTTCCAGCCAAGGAAGCGGTATGGGATGCTGCCCTCTTCTTTGAAGCCTCGCTCCTTCCCCCTTTCAGCACAAGTATGGGTTTGTGAATCCCCTTAACAATGTCCACGAACTCCCGCCCGTTATTGAGACCCTCCATGTAGATGCAGATAACCTTGGTCTCTGGGTCTGAGTTCAGGAAACCGAGAAGCTCGGAATCCCCGATGTCGAGCTTGTCGCCCATGAAGGCGAAGCGGGATATTCCGATGCCGTAGTATTTCGCCCAGTCCAGAAGTACCGCACCGACCCCGCCGCTCTGAGAGAGTACGGCGATATTTCCTCTTTCAGGCATGAGATCGCGCTCGAATGCGGTATTCAACCCCGGCTCCTGGCTGATGACCCCCATGATGGTGTTTGGTCCAAGCACCCGGATTCCCTTCTTTCGGATAATATCCCTGTAATTTTTCCTCTGCGATTCTGTGAAACCACCGGTGATGTGAATAATCGACCGGACATTGAGGTATTCCACGATCTCAAGGGCCTCTTCGGGCGGGAGGGCCAAAACCGCTGTGTCTGCTTTCATTCCCTCCAATTCCCTGAGCCTCGATGTTTCAAGATCGAAGACCTGGAGTTTGCCCTTAAAATAATTCTTTAGATTATAGCGAATATTCCCGAAGAGTTCGGGGGAGGCCATTCCTCCCTTCTCCACGATCCTGGAGGAGCCTATGAGAAGCACGGATTCCGGGCGAAAAAGTGCCTCGATTCCCGATGCCTTTGCTGGTGGTTTCCGAGCTTTGTATTCCTTGCCTGGCTTCCTTTCCGAAAGTATGATCCTGGCGTCCACGCACACCGCACCATCTGCCCTGGCAAATACGGGATTGGCATCAACCTCCGCTATCTCCGGGTGTTCCATGAGCTCGGAAATCTTTACCATGATATCAGCAATCGCTTCGATATCTACCTCTTTACCTCCGCGGTAGCCGTGGAGAAGTTGTTTTGCTCTGATCCCCTCGATCATCTCCCGGGCTTCCTCTCTAATTATGGGGGCAAGGCCAAAGGTCACATCCTTGAGCACCTCGGTGAGTATTCCTCCAAGCCCGAACATCACAATGTTCCCGAAGATTGGGTCGCGAACTCCTCCCACGATTACCTCGAGGCCTCTTCTTTCCATGGGCTGAACCGTGATCCCCTCGATCCGTGCATCCGGTGCTTTCTTATGGACACTTTCCACTATCGCTTTGAAGGCCTCCTCCACCCCGTCCAGTGATTTTATTCCGGTCTTTACTCCCCCCACATCGGTCTTGTGCAGGATGTCCGGGGAGGCGATCTTCATTACAACAGGAAAGCCCATTTTTCCAGTGAGTTGCTTTGCCTCCTCGGGTGTCCGGGCGATCTCTCCTTCCACGACCGGGATGCCGAAGGAGTGGAATACTTTTTTGGATTCAAGCTCGGTGAGTTCCCTTCTTCCGCTCTCACGGGCTCTAAGGAAGATGTCCTCTATGTTCATGGGTCAGGATTAAGAATCATTTATATAAGGGTGTTGGTTTTACAATAGAACACGGATTACCCGGATGCAGGGGATTTTTGCGGAGGAGGAGTATGAATGGTAATGAATTAATGGTAATGAATTAATGGAATTGAATGATCAATCAAGATTGTTTGACCGGCGGTTAGAATAATAAAACACATAAATACTAGTTATGAAGTTGATTTCATTATGGAAATGGATGAGGCCGAGCTCTTAGAATCAATGAATGAACATCAAACGAGAAAGGTTCTCATTGATCCTGAATTGGAAAGAAGAGGATGGCATAAAAAATACGTCAAGGAAGAGGTAAATCCTGTCAAATCTGATTTCAACAAAAAGAATTTTGTATTTTTTCAGAGGGAGAATATCGGAAAGGGAGACAGATACATTGATTATGTCGTGCTAAATGAAGATTATTCTGTCCTGGCAATAATCGAATCTAAACGGTATTCAAAGAATGAAGAAAAGGGAAGAATCCAGGCCAGAACGTATGCCAAAGACATCGAACAGCAAGTCCACCGCAAAATCCCTATCTTTCTAACGAATGGAAATGTGTGGCGATTCATTGATGAAGATGGGATCGAACGGAAGGTCAGTGGACCATTTAGTCAAGAGGACCTCAGGCGACGAAGAGATCTCTATGAGCAGCAACGGGATCCGGTGAACGTGAAGATAGATCCTCGCATCGTAGACAGACCGAAAAGTGTTCAGATTGTGAAAGAGTTGAGTGAGCATTTTTCCAGGGGCCACAGGAAAGCCCTGGTGCACATGGCGACCGGGACAGGAAAAACAAGGGTGGCGATGGCCATTATCAAGGTTTTAATGAATGCGAATATCGTTCGAAATGTCCTCTTCATTGCTGACAGAACACCTCTTGTTGATCAGGCGGAATCAGAAGGATTCAAACAATTCTTCACCGAACCCGTGGCTGATCTTCGTGACGAATTTAGTGTCACGGCTCGCCTGTACGTTTCCACAATCCAGACCCTCATGAGCCCGAAGGATGACAGGCTCTATGAAAGATTCAGTCCCGGATTCTTCGACCTGATAGTCTTTGATGAAGCCCATCGGTCGTATTATGATAAGAACAATGTCATTCAGAGATATTTCGATGCGATAATGATCGGTCTAACCGCCACACCAAGGGAGCATGAGGCAAGAAGCACCTTTGAGATGTTTGACTGTGAGTTCAGAAAGCCCACTGTGGAATATTCGTATGACGAGGCGGTGAGGGATGGGGTACTGGTGCGGTACAGGGCGGACATTATCGGGACCGAAGTGCTGGCTGACGGAATCAGCGGTTCGAAACTACCGGGGTACCTGAAGGACCAGTTGCGCAGGCAGGAAGTAGACCCGGAAATCACCGAGTTCACAGGGTCGGATTTTGACAGGATATTCATGGATGACACAACCAATGCCATCGTCATCGTGGAGTTCATGAACCTGTGCTACAAATCGGACGAGGGAAAGCCCTGCAAGACCATCTTTTTCTGTGCAAGCCAGGCACATGCCAGACACATCAAAAGGATTTTCGGGAAACTCTACCCGAACCTGGGCAGTGATGTGCAGGTCATTACATCCAATGAATACCGTGCCGGAGATGAAATCAAGCGGTTCAAAAAACAATCCGAGCCGAGGATCGCACTTTCGGTGGGGATGCTCGACACGGGGGTGGACATCCCCGAGGTGTGCAATCTGGTCTTTGTCAAGCCTGTGTTCTCGCATATCCGATTCTGGCAGATGGTCGGCAGGGGCACAAGGAACCTCGAGTCGTGCAGGCACAGGGAATGGCTGCCGGAAGGGAAGAAGAACGATTTCTACATTCTGGACTTCAAAATCGGCGGGATTTCAAATATCAAGCTGCACGAATTCACGGAGTCGAGGGAAAGGGAGCCCTCCAAAGGCGTGACGACGAGAATATTCGAAAACCGTGTTAAACTCATGGAGAGACCTCTGGACGAGGCTCAGAGAAGGGTCATTTACGATAAGATTATGGCGTCCATTGATGCCTTTGATGAGGAGAACTTCATGGTGAGAGAGAAGCTCCCAACCATCAGCAGGATAAAGGAGAATGCCTTCAATCTGAGGAATTATGTGAAGGAACTCATGCATGATATTCTCCCTCTGGTACTCATTTCCACAGGCGGGAACCCCTATGTCTCCTCTTTTATCCTGAAAACCGAGAGTCTGTTCCGATTTATCCTTGATAAACGGTTTGACAAGATCGAGGATATCCGGCAGTACGTTGAGGAGATGGCACTCAACATCCTGAGCAAGGACAACCTCTACGAGATCAATCAGAGCAAGGAGAAAATCATTAAAATTTTCCAGGATAACTTCTGGGACGACCTCACCTTCGAGGACGTGGAGTTCATGATCCGGGAAATTGCTCCGCTCATGAAATACTATGAACCGGTTCCAAGAAAGGTTGTACAGGTTGACAAACCAGACGTCATCCTCGACAGGGAGACATTCGAGAAGGAGGTGAAGCAGGACGAGAGGCTCAGGGAATTCGTTGAGACGAACCCGATCATGCGAAAATTAAAGGACGGCGAGGGCCTTACACCACCCGAACTCAAGGATCTCGAGCGGCAGTTGATTGACCTCAACCCGCACTACGGCATCGAGAGCGTGCAGCGGTACCAGAAAAAGGATTTCGTCCTGTTCCTCAGGGAGATCATCGGCATTACACTGGAGGATGACCCGAAAGCCCACATCGAGAAACGGTTCAA
>DAOVMN010000065.1 GCA_030630685.1 Thermoplasmata archaeon
AGATGAAAAACACCAACCCGTCAGGATTCTTTGCCAGGGCACCCGGCCCGCTATCGAGAAGTTCGCAGAGCTGATATCCATCGAGAATGGATATATTGATGTTGAAAACGTGGAGGTGTCCTACCGGGAAGAATATGATACCGGATACTCTGGCTTCTATCGTCACAAGCCTACGCAGGAAGATCAAGATCGGAGAATCAGGGATGCCGCGTTTGGATATATTATTATCATGGATGAAGCCATTCGAACGGGAAACAAGAAATATCTGGAATTAGAAGAACAGCTCATGAAGCGACATCAAGTGATCGAAAAGGGTGATTCAGAATGAGCAACGAAACAGAACAGACAAGGGATATGATCCAGGCCATTATCAAGGTGCATGGAACAGTGCAAAAGGTTGGTTACAGGAAGAAAGTGAATCATTTGGCACTGGGCCTTGACCTGCGAGGGTTTGTAGGAAACCTTGAAGACCCGTTTGCAGAAGATGATAAACACCAGCCCGTCGGAATCATTTGCCAGGGGTCGCGGGAAAAGATCAGGATTTTCCTGAAACTGATTGAAGTCAGGAACGGTTATATTAACGTGGAAAAGGTGGAAGTAAGTTGTGAGGAAACATTTGCCATGAGATATCCTGAGTTTTACATCCTCAGGGGAGAGGCGGAGGATGAGCTGGGACCAAGATTGGATACTGCGGTTGGATATCTGAAAGACATAAGGGGAGACATCAGAACAGGCAACAAAGAACTGAAAAATGCGATGAATTCAGGATTCGAGAATATGGGCGAAAAGATCGATAGAACGAACGAGAATCTCGGCGGAAAGATCGACAGAACGAATGAGAATATCGACCGTCTTGGCGAAAAGATCGACAAAGGATTCGACAGCATAGGCGAAAAGATCGACAGCGGGTTCGATAACATGGGAAAGAAGATCGACAGAACGAGCGAGAATATCGACAACATGAACGAGAACCTCGGGAAGAAGATCGATGGTGGAATCGAGAGGAACCACCAGCGTTTCGATGGTCTCGAAGCAAAGCACCATACGATGGCGGAGGAGCTGAAATGTATCGGGAGGGCGGCGGAAGGTGGTGTTACCGCCAGGGAAAGAAAAGCTCAATATCGTTATGGAGAAGGCAAGGAAGATGACAGGGAAGAGGACGGAAAAGACGAGGATTAAGGGAAAGGGGAATGAAAAGGTGAACTACAGAAGACCGAGGTGCTCAAGGCGGATGAATCTGTATGCACTGCGAAAGGGCTGTTGACCCGGAGTGGAGGGTCTGTGCTTATTGCGGAGGGAAGCTGGAATAAAGGTGAAAACCAATTAACATTCGAAGATACCGGAAAATGCTCAGGAAACGAACTCCTTTCGTCCAAGAATGATCAGGATCATCGCTATAAGGGCAAGCACGCTCCCAAGGAAGAAGCCGAAGGTGAATACCGCCAGCCCGCAAAGGAATAGTGAAAGATGGAACCTTTTCCCCTGAATGGTCAGCAGACCCGCAATAAAGGCGAGTAGGGAAACAAGGACAACGAACCCGGCGAGAAGGGAGGTCATGAATCTGGCGCTTTCTGGCCTGTCATCCCTCAGATCCTTTGTGACCGTACTGTTCCCCGGAAGTTCCAGTCCCTTGAGATCCTTGTTCCCCTGTTTTATATCCTTTGAGCCTATGGTGAACCTGACAACGATCTCCCCTTTGTCCGGGGCAGAGGCCCTGAGGATGTGATCCCCTGCAGGGACATCGTGGAACAGGAAAAGCCCCTCGCTGTTGGTCTGATTATGCATCCCCATATCCGTGAGGTTAACATCCGCACCCTCGAGGGTGTCGTCCATGAATAGTACCTCCCCTGAGACCGTAACCTTTCCCGAGGGCGTGTCCTCCCCCATGTTCGGGATGTTGTAGGCCAGGACTCCGGAGTAGAGCAGGCCGAGGATCGCTACCACGATCAGGAGTAAACCAGCCTTTCCGGAAAGCCTTCCGAGCCGAGAACGCAGTTTGTCGGGCCTCTTCAGGATGCTTACCCCTTCGAGGGCCTCCCGGATCGTATCCCGGGCGTGGTTTATCGCCTTCGGGGTGGGCGGCAATTTCTCGAGAAAGTGCCCTTTAGCCTTCTTTGCTTTAGCCTTCTTTGCGATGTACTCCCCGCGGGAGCTTATCTGGAATTCCTTATCACAGATAGGACAGGTCACCTTTCCCTTTTTTTTCGGTGCGGGGGTGTCGAATGCCTCACCGCAAAAGGGACAGGCGATATTGAGCAGCCCGCCCTTTTTCCCTTCTTCCAAGGCGGTTTCGGGAGTATCCCATTCCTCCTCAAAAGAGGGCTCTTCTTCCTTTTTTTCCTTCGCCTTGTGTTCAACAGGAAACGCGAAATACTCTTTGAACCCCGGTTCTTCTATCTTTCCGGGTTTAGCGGATTCCTTTTCTGGGGTGGGCGTGGGCCTCAGGAAGGTGAAAACCCTATTGCAGTCCGGGCATCTTGTGGTGAGTATGGGTTTGTCATTATCAGGAAGGCCCGCCAGGAACTCCCTCGAACAATAGGGGCAGGTCACCTTCTTGGTGCTCGGTACCCGGGAAGTGGGCTTGGGTGGCGTGGTGAGGGAGCTCACCGTGTCCATTATCCTATCGACCTCTTTCTTTACCGTCCTGATAGGGGAGGTGGCGGCGGAGATTCCTTTCATTATGCCCTTTTCGATGAGGGCGGTTACAGAGGGGCCCTTCTCTTCCCTGGGCCTGTCCTTGGTTGGATCATAGGTGAATTTGTGACCGCATCCCGGGCATTTCAGAACCTGTGCAAGGGTTTCGGACCAGATCCTTATACGCATCTGTTTCTGGCATTTCGGGCAGGTGACCTTCCTTTCCATGTCCCGAACGCCGCTTAGAAGTTATTGATATGTTTCCAATTTCTTCCTTTTCCTCCATTGCCTCATTCAGTTTCTGGATCTCTGCCACTATCCCCTCCATCCTCTCGTACTCCACCAGCACAAGAACCCGGGAACGGCTCTTCAGGAGCTCGAGGGATCTTTCTGCCATGAATTTCTCCCTTGCTCTCTCCAACCTGGCATAGCCCTTCAGCCTGGAGACATACCTGTCCCACATCACCACGAATTCCTCTGGCGTATCAACGGCGAAAGTCTTCTTCTTCAGTTTACTGAGGTTCCAGATGCGCCTCCAGAAATGAAATGCTGAAACATGTTTAACATAGGCCCGTACATACTCCTCCTCGTCCATGTCGATACCAACAACTTCGGCTCCATTCTCCTTTGCAAGATTATAGGCCTCGATAAGAGAGGGGGGCGGGAGCTGGACCTCTCCGAACCGCTTCAGGTGATCCGCGAACATGTCTTCCACGGAATCTGTCTCAACCTCGGAAACCTCACCCTTTACAACTGCCTCGAGCCCCTGGAGCATCTCCTCCGAGATGGGCAGTGCTACCACCTCGGGCCGGAGATCTTTAAAGGCATCCGCCACCTTCTTCTTTTCCTCGACCAGCCCCTGGATAGTGCCCACGATTATCATTGTATGGTTCCCGAGGGTTAGTTTCTTCATTGAAGGAAGGGGATTGTGGATTTTATATAAAACTACCGCACTTGCTTCTCTACATTAAACCAAAGGCCCCGAGCGTCTCCGCGATCTGCTCATCCGACAGACCCGTGGGCTCGATACCCGCAGAGGCCACCGTCCAGTAGAGTTCCGCCGCTTTTTCCATGAGTTCCACGTAATCCAGGGCCTCTTCGAGGTCTCCCCCAATGGAAACCACACCGTGTTTCTCCCAGAGGACCAACCTGTGGCTCCGGAGTGCACGGGCGGTAGCAAGCCCCAATTCCAGGGAGGCCGGTACCGCATAAGGCAGCACCTCGATCCTTTCCGGAAGAATGGCCCTATTTTCCGGATGCATCCTGAAGAGCACGTCCACCAGCTTTTCCGGGCTATGGAAAGATGGAGAATGGGTGAGGGCAACAAGTTTCGTGGGCTGGGTGTGAAGCACGGCCCTGAACTCCGGTCTCTCCTTTTTCAGCATAGATTGTACCGCAATGTGGGCGGTGAACTCGCTGGTGACCCTTTCCTTTCCCCAGAGAAGGGCGTACTCCTCTCCGTTAGAAAGAACCCGTACAAGGCATACATTGCCCTCGAGCTCGTTGATCATATCCCGCATCCGGCTGCCGTTAGTCGTGATGAGAAGGTATTCTCCCTTTAACTCTGGAGCCTTTAAGGGCATCTTTCTCTTTGCCATTGCATCTATAGATCGGAGGTCTTCGGGTTGGTCTCTAAGGCGGATGGAGAAGTTCCCGCTTCCTGCCTCGGACCAGCCCCGGTGGGAGACCCAGTAGGCCGCATGGCGGATATCCTGGAGCTCAGGGATCTCTTTCATTATCTGATCGGGTTTGGTACTCATCTTTGTTACCAGAGCGGGTCCTGATTCGAGGTACTTAAAGGTTTTCCTGGGTGGGTCCAGGGGGATGGAGTACTGGATCAGAATATCGAGCACCCAGCAAGGTAGGTGCAGGTTTGTTTCTTTAATGTGAAACAATACCTTTATAGACAGGTTTGAGGATTAAGGGCATAAATAATGATATCACGCTCTCTTTGGCCCTAATTGCTGTCTCCGAGAGGGGGCAACTTAAGGGAGGTGCAATTAAGATGGAAAAAGAGAATTTCAGAAAATATGGTGCGGAATTGATCGGAACCTTTGCATTGGTTCTAGTTGGATGCGGAAGTGCAGTAATCGCCGGAGAGCATATTGGGTTTCTTGGAATAGCATTTGCATTTGGTTTGACTGTACTGGCAATGGTCTTTGCGATCGGACACATTTCTGGGTGTCATATCAATCCCGCCGTAACCATTGGAATGCTTGCTGCTGGTAAAATTAAGTCCAAGGATGCTTTGTATTATATCATATTTCAATGCATAGGTGCAATTATTGCGGCTGGGATATTGTTGGCAATTGCAATAGGCCAAGCTGATGAGCTATCTTCAGGCGAAGATGGATATTCCCTTGAGGATGATGGGCTCGGGCAAAATGGCTATGGCTCTGAATCCCCTGGAGAATATTCTCTTGCAGCATGCTTTATAGCCGAGGTTGTGCTCACCTTTTTGTTCCTCTTAGTTATTTTTGGTTCCATCAGTAAGAACGCACCTGAAGGATTTGCAGGCCTTTCTATTGGCTTCTCACTTGTACTTATCCACTTGGTAGGTATCCCTATAACCGGAACGTCAGTGAATCCT
Source organism: Thermoplasmata archaeon (assembly GCA_030630685.1). GTDB lineage: Archaea > Thermoplasmatota > DAOVMN01 > DAOVMN01 > DAOVMN01 > DAOVMN01. Next base: position 5,225 of record DAOVMN010000065.1, read on the forward strand.
GCAAGGAGTTTGGGACCGGCAATTTTTGTCGGAGGAGAAGCTCTTTCACAACTCTGGCTCTTCTTGGTTGCTCCAATTATCGGTGCAATTATTGCTGCTATTATTTGGAAATGCATATTTGAGGAAAAATAATTTTCCCCGAAATAATCGTAAGACACAATCCAACTCTGCGGTTGCTTCGCTCCGCAACTTTTCATTACACCGCTGCCGTTATACGAAATGACTACGTATGATATTACTCCGTACAGCCCCACACCTCAATCACGCCGCTCCTATCAGGGTGTTGTCGAGGATTGGCTTTTGTGGGTATTTTTACCGGAGCCACGGGTTTGTCACAAGATTCAAATATTTTAGAAGATTACTGGTTGCCGGGAATGTGATAACATGGCCAAAATCTCAAGGATCGAAGATGTCCCTGTGGAAAAGGCGAAAATGCCGAACGTTATTGTATCCGATACCTACATCCAGTGGCTCATAACCAGGGAGAAGGACGACGCTCCCAATTTTGCCATGCGGAGGTTCGTGATGAAACCAGGTGGGTTTATCGGGCTCCACGATCATCCCAACGAGCACGAGATATTCATCCTTTCCGGTGAGGGCGTGATGTTCGGAGCGGACGGGGTGGAGCTCAAAGTGAGGCCAGGGAATTTCATCTTTGTCCCGGGAGACGAGCCCCACGGCTATCGTAATGATGGTGACGAGGACTTCGTTTTTCTTTGTTTGATCCCGAATCCGGAATAAGGCAGCAAAACTTTAAATCTCCCATGTATCGACGGGCCTGGGATCGTATGGACAAAAAACCGCAGCAGGATTTTGAAACCTTTCCTTCCATCTACAACACCCTCCGCCTAAACAAGGTGGTGGTCTACGACTCCACGCTTCGGGACGGGGAACAGATGCCCGGCGTTGCTTTCACGGGTGAGCAAAAGGTCAGGATAGCCCGGACACTTGATGAGATAGGATTGCCGCAGATCGAGGCCGGTTTCCCGATAATCTCCAAGGAAGAACGGAAAACCATTAAGGCCATCACCTCGCTTGGGCTTGATGCGGAGATCCTGGCCATTTCCCGGGTGAACATCGATGACATCGATGCGGTTATTGACTGTGATGTGGACATGATCCTCCTTTTTGCCGCAACCTCGGACATTCATCTCAGGTACAAGCTAAGGTGCGGCTACCAGACAGTGAAAGACCGTTCCATCGAGGCCATCGAGTATGCAAAGGACCACGGCATCAAGGTCAGCTTTTCATCCGAGGATTCCACGCGCACACGAAAAGAGCCTCTTCTGGATATCCTGAGAACAGCGTTGGAGTTGGGAGTGGACAGGATAGGTATCACTGACACGGTAGGTGGGGCGACCCCCGAGGCAATCTATGAGATGGTCGGGATGATCAAGGGTATAGCCGGAAGCACCCCTTTATCCATCCACCTGCACAACGATTTCGGGCTCGGAGTGGCTAACGCCTTAGCTGGCGTGAGAGCGGGTGCGAGGGCGGTGGCTGTTACCGTGAACGGGATAGGTGAACGTGCCGGGAATGTTCCGCTCGAGGATTTTGTCATGGCGATGAAGGTGCTCTACGGGACTGACCTCGGCATCGATACCACGGGATTCCATCGCCTTTCCCGCATGGTCTCGGAATTCTCGGGCGTCCCGATCCACAGGAACAAGCCCTTTGTAGGGGAGAACGCCTTCTGCCACGAGTCCGGTATCCATGTGGCTGCCCTGCTCAGGAATCCCGCAACCTACGAGGTGGTGCCCCCGGAGATGGTCGGGAACGCCAGGCACCTGAGGTTGGGGAAGCACACGGGTTCAACATTTGTGAGGAAGCTCTTAGAGGAGAAAAGCATCTATTTCACAGAAAAGGAGGTCTTGCGTATTGTGGACAGGATAAAGGAGCTGCCGGTGGTTAGTTTCGAGGGGTTCTGGGGGATTGTCAGGGAGGTTTTGGGGCCTCAGAATTAATGGAACTTTTTCTCATAATTCAATACCTGAACTCCCCCAGCACCTTCCCTGGCCAGTGCCTGACCCCCTCCCTGTGGTGCCCATGGGGGATTGACCCTCCATGCCCCGCTCCATTGGATTGAATATATTTGGCATCCAGGGCTTTGGATCACGAATGGCACGAAAATCACGAATGACACGAATATCGAGAGGCAAACACACTCCAGTCGTAAGCTACCCCATGGCAAATTCGTGACATTCGTCTATTTGTGTAATTCGTGATGAACTCCGCCCCACGAAGGTTAAACAAGCACGTCAGATTCACCAACCAGAATTGCATGCCGCCATCAGAGCAATTGATGCCGTCTGGAGATTATCAGAAAACCCAATAGACCCATGAAAGCAATCATCCATCCTATCACCTGCCACCAGAGAGGGGCGGGTTCACCCTTTTGATATCCTGTGAAGCCAATCGCGATGCCGATGGCCAGAGACAGGTACAGGTTTATGTTAAATTGTTCCCGCATCAATCGGCCAGTGGTTCGAGGGTCGATGGTAGCCAACCACCGCAGCGTTACATAGAAGAATCCCACCAGAAAATGTAGCTCCAACATCGCCTCGATCGGGGCTGCCATAGCGGGGAGATCATATTCCTTCAAATCAAAATGGTAGGTGGAGGAGTCCAGGAACAGGTCCAGAACTTGAGAGATTATCAGACACATTATCGCCAGTATTAAGGTCCAGACCTCTCTTCCATGCGGTGCGGAAGGCAGAAGGTCTCTCGGTCGGGCCACATAGCTGGAAAAAATGGAGAGCCATGATGCCAGAACGAGCAGCGCGAGGATCCCCCGGCCCACCAAATAAGGCTCCCGGATGACAGTGAGCCAATCGCATTCCTGTGTAAAGAGCAAAATAAATCCCAATGCGAGCCAGTACAATCGACAGCGATCCCCGGGTTCGAGCCTGGTCCTGACTTTCTTCCGGAAAAAGGGAACGAGACAGAGCAGGGCCAGACCAGCGACCACCCGACTTAGGGCTTCCAGTGGAAAGAGTTCGCCCTCGTGACCCGCGGCGATGTCCCAATGTATCCGATACACAAGCGTGTACACCAGCAGGATAATGGCGATTGGTACCGGCCAATTAGCGGTGATAACAGGAGATTGGACATTGTGGGTCCCCACACCCTCCCGGGATGGTCCGGGAAAGGGGGATGGGGCCTCAACCGAAGACCTGCCTTGAGAAGAATACGACAACGGCTTTATCTTTCTGAATGTGCTCATTGCATCGCCTGTGGATTGAATGAGGGATACGAATATATTATATAACCGTTCTTATAGTTCATCTTTTGTGCAGGATGTTTCCGGGCCAGAGCTTGACGGGTTTTCCAGGGATGTTCCAGAGCATGATGGCAAAGAGCAGGTTCCTTATCCTGTCTGTCCTTATTCCCAATACCAATGGGATGTACCACATGATATACCAGGTTGGATAATCAGGGGAGCCGAATAACAGGAGCATGATGGAGAACGCCCCGAGCACGAACATCTCCTCTTTCTCCGGTGCCTTCATCTTCTTCGGGAATAAAAAGTCACGGAAACGATAGATAAGGAAGAATGCGAGCCCGTAATAAACCACCGCACTCAGTGCCACAAAGAGCCAGGGGTTAGAGATACCAAGGCCTTCCTCGAAGCCCCCTTCGAAGAGAAGAAAGCCGGTGGCGATCTGAGTACCGTAATACACCACGAAAGTAATGAAGATGACCTTGTACCAGAGTAGAAGGGTGCGCTCCATCCCCTCTTTTGATCTCCTATTCCAGGCCCACTGCAGGAACATCAC
>DAOVMN010000407.1 GCA_030630685.1 Thermoplasmata archaeon
AAATACAAAAAACAAGATGAGTCACACACAACCCTAACAGGAGGACAAAAACATGAACAGCAAGACCATACCCCCCATCACAACCGTACTGATTATGATTTGCATGGGATTCTTTTTCATGATCCCCAATCGGCAGCGGGGAGACCTGGACACAGACCACCGCGGACCACGATTTAGAGAAGGTGACGGAAACAGAGGGATGTTAAATGGTAAGAAGGTGATATAATGGTAGATGAATATGCGATTTCGGATGTATATGAAAGTGAGATTAATGCCCTGATCAGGGTGAGCCATTATAGAAATAAGTCAGAAATCATCAATGATGCCCTGAGGTTGCTGTTCAATACAACCCCCAATCTAAAGATCGATGCAGCGATCCAGATGTATGAAAATGAAGATGTAACACTTAACAGGGCAGCAGAGCTTGCCGGCATGAACACGATTGAGTTCAAGGAGACTTTAAAGAATAAAGGAATTTCAATCAAGGTGCCGGAAAGGACAAAAGAAGAGTTGAAAAGGCAGCTTGAAGTGATAGATGAAAGAAGGGTTCATCAATGATATTGATTGATACCAACATAATATCAACTTTTGCAAAGATCGAACGATTAAGACTGCTTGTCAGGCTTTTCGGGAAAAGGGAATTATATCTCTCTACGAATGTCCTGACTGAAGTTATGAACGCAAAGGTGTTGGGTTTTGATTTTGTGGATAAAATTCTTGATATGGTTGAGGGGAAAGAGCTGGGTGTTGTCTCCCCTGATTGGAAGGAGATAATATATATGCTGCGCCTGCCAAACTCTCTTGGTTCGGGGGAAAGAGATTCTATTGCGATATGTAAGCATAGGGGCGGGGTGCTGCTTTCAAACGATATCAAGGTTACAAATTTTTGCGGGAGGAATAATATTGGGTATATTGATCTTAATGGCGTTCTAAGGGCACTATGGAGTTATGATGTATTAACAAAAGATGAGGTCAGGGAATTGATAGAAATTATGGAAGAAAAGGATAATTTAACTGTTGTTTCGAAGGATGGTATCTTTTTAGATGACGAATGATCAGGGGTAAACTTCCATTAGTGTGACGGTAGAGGGCAGGGGATGTGAAAATAAAGATGAAGAAAAAGAGAACCACTCCAATTTTTAAGTCACATGACGTATTCAAGAAGTCGTATACGGTGCCTTGGTGGGGTGACAAAAAATGCTGTTATGACTGGGTTGCCTGATTAGGGGGATTTTGTCAGATATATACCCGTGGCGAAAATCGGTGTTAAACCAATATTTCAAGCCCTACCCCTGCTCTCTCCCTTTGCTATTGCCGAACCGATAAGATGCGCCAGTCTAAGGGGCTCCGGCATTGCTCCACGTATTGTTGTGAGGTTTAGGATATCCAGTGCTCCTTGATAGTCAATGCCAGCAAACTTTCCCCAGAGCCTCATATTCCCCCTGTCGGTTTCAAGCGGAAACTCCACGAGCTCTCCCTTCTTTATCATCCTGATCCTTTCCTCCCCATCCTCGAAATGACACCTGAGAGCTTCGATTATTCTTTCCATGTTTGGCCTATCACGTGTGACAGAGACCACAGGCAGCCCGGTAATATCTGCAAGGCGGAAGATGTCCACCACATTGAAGCCTCCAAAGGCTATCCCGTCAAGGAGTATACCTCTGAGTTGGATCAGGTACCTGGATCTCAGGAGCATTCTCTCAAGGACCTCGTTGGAATCTCTCCCGTCCACTGTGACCTCATCCTTCAGCACAGCCTCCACATACTGTCCCGCACGCATCATCACCCCGATTACCGGCACCTTGGTCCCGACGGTGTGTGGTTCAAAAGGTCCATCATCAAACCCGATGATCCGTGATTCGTGTTTTAAAACCATTGGCTGTACCTCCTACATAAGGGAAAATTCACCTGTTACCCTGTCGATTACCTCGTTCCTTGCCGGACCCAGGCCGATACAGGTTATGGTTCCTGGTGGGACCTCGGTGAGCCCCGCATCCTTCACAACCTCCACAACAAGCCCTTGCCTTACTCCTTGCTCCCGCACCCTGTAGAGCTCCTCAAGGTCCTTAAGCTTGATAACCACCTTCTTCTGCCCTTCCCTGTACCATCTTGAATAAATCGATCTATGATGTCTCTTCGCCTTTATCGCACACATGACCGCCGCATGGGCCGCCTGAACCGCTGTTTTCCCCTTGGAGAGCTTGAGGTCGGTCCTCACCCCGATGACCATTTTGTATTCCATGGATGTGCCTCATTCCTCGTTAGGGGATTCCTCTTTCTTGGGCTCCTGGGTTCCGGAGGCATCCTCCTTTTTGAGTTTTGGTCCCTCTTCCTTTTTGAGTTTTGGTCCCTCTTCTGATCCTTCTCCTCCGGGCTCGAGCTCTTCTTTCTCTCCCGATTCCTCTGCCTTTTCCTCTTCCCCTTTTTCTTCAGATTCCCTTTTCTCGGTCTCCTCTTCTTTCTGCGTTTTCCCATTCTCCTTATCTTCGCCCCTTACTTCCTCCAGTGGGGTCTCCTTTTCCCCGGTTTCGCCAGGCTTCCCTTTCATTTTCTCCTCTTCAGTTTTTTCCCCAACCTCCTTTTCTTC
>DAOVMN010000086.1 GCA_030630685.1 Thermoplasmata archaeon
ATTGGGCATCGGATATATCGCCTGTCACCCTGTTGGCGCCCGCATCGGTCCCGATCCAGAGGTTCTCGCCCCTTTGTGCCAGATCGAAGATCACATCCGAGAGCAGGGCACTGCCGGAGGTGTTGAAGATCATCCACTCTTCCTCCACCTTGTCCCAGACATAAAGACCCGCACCATGGGTCCCGACATAGACATAATCAGCGTCCATGACAAGGCTCGTAATCCAGGTAGCGTTAAGGAGGGTCTCCCACTCCTCTGAGGCAAGATCGAGACTATAAAGGGCTGCGTTGGTCCCTATCCACAGGGTATCGTTGTACACCAGTATGTCACAGGTGTTGTTTGCCTCCATATTCGAATTGTCCACTGTAAAATTGCCTTCCACCATCCCGCTTGAGCGGTTAATAATGCTTATGCCGCCATAGAAGGGCTGATATTCATCGTGAACCCATTCCTCCCACCCGACATGGGAGACGAAGATGACATCCTCGTGATAGGCAAACCCTGAAACCGTGCCAACCAAGAGCCCGTCCTCAAAGGTGTACCAGTACCATTCCCCGCTCGTGGTGTTGTAGACCGAGGCACCATGCATGTTTCCCTGCTTGAATCCCCATTCGTCAATGGGGTGCCCTACCCATACCCTGTCCCCGTGGACACCGATGGCAGAAACGAAGTTCACCATGATACCCGAGTTGAAGGTATTGAAGAACTCCACCTCATCTGTGGTTTTGTCATACCTGATAAGACCGGCACATGCAGCCCCTATCCATACCACGGTTTCGGTGGCATAGATTGCGGTGACCTTGGCGGTGGATGCGATCTTCATCCAGCCCTCCATGCCAAACACCTCGTACCCTAATGTCGCATTCTCGAGGATGCCCGATGCCTCGATCAGGACTTCGATATCCACAACCTCGTCCACGAAGCCTCCGGGCCTTGTTGTCAGGTTCAAGTAGGCAAAGAGCCCCTCGATTTCCACTCGAACATTCCACATTCGTTTCTGGCCCGATATCGAGTCCCTCGCGGTGATGTACAATGTATACCTGCCCGTGACGATGTCTGTGGGAAGGGCGATATAAACGGTATCGGACCCGTTCTTGGTGATCGTGTGGGATGATGTGTTCTCGAGGATCACAAGGGACCTGCAATCGCGAAGCACCGAGATCGCTGAAAGGTTCGCATCGGTTCCGCCCGTATTGACGATGTAAACCCCGATGGTATCGCCCGCGTCATAGTAAAGGGAGGGTATCTCGAATTCGAGTTCGAGACCTCGTACCTCGATCTGTCCCCAGAACTCCACGATCCTGTCCTGAGTAGTGTTCTCAAGGCACAGCACCTTAACGAGATAGATGTCCAATGCAGGTCCGGACCCCATATCCAGGTATACGCTCCTAGAGGCGTTCCTCGTGATATAGATGCCGTAGGAGGTGCCCTCGAGCACTGCACTTCCGCCCCCTAATGGCACAAGTTCGATCACAACATCGATGGTTACATTGCCCCCAGTGTTGGAGATGATAACCTCGATTGTTTCGTCGGCATCGTATTCCTGCCTTGATAGGTTGAAGGAGAGGTTCGCACCAAGGATGAAGACGCTGGCTTTGAGCACAAACACCAGCCCGCTCTCGAGGTCCGTTACATTGACAACGAGCAGATAGGGTCCCTCCACAAGGGCAGACGGGATGGTGTAGGCCGAGTAGTTGGTCCGGCCTGGTTCGATTGTAGTGTTGGTGTACCCGAGGTCGTACCAACTGCCCACGAGGCCAACGGTATAATTCACTGCCGCCGGGACCCCGCCGGTATTCCTGACGCCCAATGTCATGTTGTCCGAGGCGTTGTACTGATAGGCATCGAGCACCAGCTCGAAGTCCAGCCCCGTGATGTTGATGGCCCTTGATGTGAAAGCGCGCAGCCCGATATCCCGATCTGCGGCTGTGACTGCAAGCATATACCGACCGGTCGTGGCATCCCTCGGTATGGTGAGGTTCGCGGTTGCGTTCTGCCCTTTCGGAACCGAGACATTCACTGCCGAGATAATGTACCTTTCCTTTCCATCCAGCACTCCCGAAAGGTTGACCCGGCTATCCACCGATCCTGTGTTGAGGAGGGTGACCTCGATGTTCTGGGTAGCGTTATAGTCGAAACGGTCCACGGACACCTTCAGTTTCCATCCTGAAATATGGATATAGAACTCCTTTTCGATGGTCCTTGAGGTATTTGTTATGTCTATTATGACAACGAGCCTGTATTTATTGGAGTGCAGATCTCTGGATAGGTTCACAGGGATGGTCTGCGACTTCCCGATATCCACGCTCCCCGAGGCCTCTCGTTCCAGTGAGGGATCAGACGCATAATATGTGTAAAACGTGGAGATTTGTTCATGGAGCCTCATCGTCAGCGTGAAGTTGACATCCACGGCCCCGGTATTCTCCACCGTGACATTGACTATGTCCGTGGCATTGTACTCAGCGGCATCGATGGAGACATCGAGCCTGGTCCCGTTGATGGTGACATAAAAATATTCAGAGATATTCCTGCCCGTGGTCCATTCCTTACCCTCGATAAAGAGTTCATGTCGGCCGCTGGGGATATCCCTTGGGATCGGGAAATAACTATTTTCGTTTTCCCCGACCGGGATGGTGAGGTTGACGGCATCGTACCTTATCGTGTGATAGCGGGGTGTCCGTATATATTTTTGCTGCCCCTCGTCCCAGTAGGATGTCGGGCCGAGTTTGGCTGTGAAATTATAGACCACACCCACGTCCCCGGTGTTCGAGAACCTGACGCCGATGGACTCTCCAGCGTTGTAGTCCTTTTTCAACAGGGCGATGTCAAGTTCCATGCCCCTTATCTCCACCGTGAAACAGAAAGAATTATGGTCCTTTGCGGTGATGTCTTCTATATGAACGTTCACCCCGCATGATGTGTACCCTGTATCCACAGGTACGGAGATGGTGGTGCTCCATGCGGCATCGGGCGCAAGCTGCAGATTGGTCTCCTTCACCCTGCCGAAGCAGTGGTCTATGGTGATATTGAACTCGCTTGTCTTCGGGCCCAGGTTCGTGACTATAACATCGAAGTCCTCCCCTATCCTGACCGATTCATTGGAAACATTCGGTTTGAGCATGGAGGGTATGATATAGAAATAGATCTTACTAACGCGTTCATCCTCACCTGTTCCGTACCTCACCACAACATCGTGCCTTCCGCCCGTGGCATTGGCAAGGCTTATGCTGGATAATGTGATCTTTCTTGTCTCCCCCGGATTCAGAGAAAGCGACTCGTTGTGATAATAATCCGGCCCGGCTATCTCCACGCTCAGGTCGATGGTGTGGTTGAACATACCCCTGTTTTCAAGGTCGATGACAAGGGTCATCTCCTCCCATACGAAGTAACTGTATCTGTCCACCATTGGATGGACATAAATATAGTTCGAGAGATGTTGCCATCCGAAAGCGAGGGTGAACCCCCCGAGGACAATACTGTAATCCAGCCACCACCAATCGAAACCGGGCTGCGCATCGAAAGGGATCTCGATGTTGAGGGATGAGGTGGTATTGGCGGGAATATTTAGTGCCGCAGCCTTTTTCCAGTACGGTATCCCGCTTTTTCTCAGTTCAAGGTGCAGGACAGCGCCCTTCAGTCCCATTTCCGGGTCCGGGTTGGTGACGTTGAACAGGAAGGTTGCATTCTTCCCGAAATCCAGGGTCGAGGGCATTTCTACTTTTATCTTTGGCATCTCGGTTGGCTTCTCTGGAAGATACCAGATGTCCTTTACCACGGTCTTTATCACCGTGTTGAGCCAGATTATCTCCACAATCGCCCTGTACCTGCCATAGCTTTCCTGCTTTCCGAAATCGAAGTGTATTTTTCCTTTACCCGAACCCAGGGAGAGCCTAACAGAATCCCTGCCCACCTCCTCCCATTTCGAGGTTATGGGATTGAAGAACTCGAGTTTGACATCGAACCTGAAGTTCCTGGTCGTCCTATCATACCTGGAATAGGATACCTGCACGATGAAATCGCTGTTCCTGGGATACCGGCAGACATATTCATGGCCGCTGTCAACGAAGCCGACGTCTATGTGAGGCGTTATGGCGTAGGAATCCATCAGGGCCACCTCCCTGCAGCAGATGGCGACCTCTTTTCCGTCCTCGAGCAGCCTTGCAAAGAGCCTCCATTCCCACTTGGTCCGGGGGGTGAATGTGTAGTTGAACACCCTGTAGGAATTCGGCCCGACCGTGATGTCCTCATCGAGGTATACCAGTTTGGAACAGGATTTCCAGTCATCCCCGGGATGCCACAACCACCAGTTCACGACACCTGCCTGAAGCCTTGCCGAATAGGTGGTGTCCTTACGGTTGAACACATAAACATGACCCGATATCTCCTCGCCCAGCACATAGGTCTCCTTATCTGTTACCACGGTGAGGTCCACCCCTTCCACCGCAAGCACATTGTGGCTCTCGTTCAGCCTGCTTATGGCAAAGGAGGAGATATCACGCACCGTTTCCAGCCGGGTGAAACCTGCATCCATGCCCACGAAGTCCACATGATATATCCCGACCTCGTTCCGCCCATCCATCTCTAAAGCTGCTGAGGCGTTGAGGACCTCTATAACTTTACCCTCGGGATCGGACACCACAAAGTAGGACCTGTTCATCACCTGCACAGGAATGTCATATTCGATACCCTCATCGACCTCGAAGTTCTCCATTCCAGGGTTCCTCAGCCACGGGATCAGCTCCCTCAGCACTACCAGTTCTTCCTCCGTGTTCTGGCCGAAGGTGGTGGCAAAGCCCGGGTACAGGGTGGAGGCGACTACCCTGCCTTTTCCATACTTATATGTGATCATGGCCGGCTGGTCGTTCTTAAGACGATAGAGCAGTACCTCGGTATTCGACGGGTAACTCAGGAAGAAGCCGTCCACATTGGCGTCGAGGAAGGTATCGGGCTGGGAGGCAAAGATAGGGGAATACTTGCCCATGAACAGCGATGCGACAAGGCATGCCTGGTCCTGCTGGTAGCCGATGCCGGTAACATTTCCGGGCAGGACATCCCAGTTGTAGCCGTACTGCTGGGAAAAGGCCACGATGGTCCCCCCCTGCTCGACATATCTTTCGAGCTTGAGCTTTGCAATAGGTGAGCTGCCGTGGGCATCGGTAAAGGACGATAACCCGCCAGAGGCTATGAACAGCATATCATACTGGTTGAGCTCGTGGAGCTGCGTCTCCTCCAGTGCTATGGATTTTGTCCTGACACCCTGCTCGTAAAGCACTACCTGAAGCTCGGGGGAATAGCCTCCCTCCAGGACCGCCAGCTTGCTCTTGTGGTCGATATCCGTCACATTGAGCACCCTGTCTCCGAGGATGACATTGTCGTCAGGCGCCGGTTCCCTAAAGAGATACTCGTATTCTTTTAGTTTTTTAATGTCCTCCACTGTCAGGTTGTCAAAGGTAGCATTGTGCTCATCATATTCATCACAGCGCCTGCAGGTGATATCCACAGAACCCCGGGCACTGGCCTTGGGGATGTCCTTCTTCTCCTTGGTGGGATCATAGTAGAAGCCATCTGTGTCCTTGATTTCAACCGTGATTCTCTGGTTGCTGTTCGAGGCCGGGAAGGTGAACGGGTATTCCTTCGTGATCTTGTTGTCCCCCACCCACTTGTTGGAGGATCTGATGACATTTTTCGATCCCTCACCCACGATATCCCCTTCCACCTTTACCGCACCATTGACGGTAATCCTAACTGTCGTATTTTTTGCGGGGAGATCGCCCTCGTTCTTTATGACGAGGTTGAGGGTGCAGGTGCAGTTCTTATCCCCGCTTTCCTTTTGGAGCTTGCCTTTCACTGTCACATTGAAGAAGGGTCTCATTATCATGCCCCTGCCGTCCAGAAGAACATTCTTGATTACGTATCTGAGGTCCCTACCGAATACCTTTGCCAGCCAGGGACAAAGATAATTCGCGGCAAGATATGTCCCGATGTTCCATAGGATAGGAATAATGATGGCCAATGCCCCAGCCGTTCCCACGGTTGGTCCTATCACAGCCGCTACCGCGAAAAGATTTACGCACATCTGCTCGAATATCTTAACAGCCGCCATGTAAACTGGGATGAAGGCACCCCAGTTATTGTTGAGCCTTACCCCCTCAATGAGATACGCTAAAGCAGGAATGAACTTGAGCAGGAACTGGATATTGTCGATGATGATGGCAACGATGCCGAGCCATCGTGCGACCTTGCCCACCTTCGTTATCTTTATCTTGGTGATCATTTCGTTCATCCACTGTATCATCTTGGACCCCTTGAAAATATTTGCAATCCGTGTCAGGACCTTGGATATGGTGTCGAGGATCCCGGTCCAGTTGGCGGCCTCCTTGATGAGATCCGGCAACTTCTTGAGCTGATTGATTAAGCCATTGATGATCTCCTTGATCTTGGTATAGGCCGCCATAACTATGTTCTTGATCGCATTCGCAACGTCCCTCACAAGATCCTTGAAATCGTCCCAGGTCTCGCTCACGAGCTGGCCGAAAGCCTTTGCCTGCCGCACCACCCAATCAGCCCCTGCCTTGATCTGTCTGCCCGCCCACGAGCCGATGCGCGCGCCGGGGCGGAGTCCCACCTTGATCCACTCGATGAGGATGCATCCGAAGGTGGAATGGGAATGGAATATGACATTGACGCCGTCACCTGTTCCCCAATGGCTGAGGGTCATGACCAGGAAAAACTGGCCTCCCACCTGGATGGCATGGGTGTAGATCTTGGCATCGAGTCCAACTTCCACCGCATCCTCGATTTGGGACGAGAACATCGAGGGCAGCATCATTCCCGGGAGGGTATCGATGTTGACGGAGGTGAGCACCACCTGCTCCATTTCCTGGGAGGCTGCGATCTCGTCGAGGGTGTGGCTCGAAAGGCCGATGCTGTCGTTGAAGAAGTGTTCGAACAATATGGATTCGAGGATGCCCGATATTCCAACCATCTCTCTGTTTACCATAAATTTGGCATCGAGCGAGAAGTTCTGCTCCCTCATCGTGCTTATGGATACGACATCGGAGACGAAATCCATGGAAAAGCCGGGGTCGTTGATGAGGGCGGGTCCGAACCTGATATAGATCTCCCGCGAGAGGACAGTGCAGGCAGGGATGGGCCTCCACCAGTTGGAAAGGTAGTCGCGGCCAATATCATCATAGAAGAAGTCGAGGAGCTCGAAGAAGTACAGTCCCAAAAACGAGAGCAATGTATCTTGCTGCGTTGCGTTGAGGCCGCCATCGCTCATGTTCCCGATGCCCTTGAACATCCTCGCCACCTGTGCTCGAGCTGTTTTTCCGGCATCCAGCACCACGACCGTATCGGAGCCCGAGATCAGGGTGGCGTTCACCGTGCTTGAATACCACGGCGATGAGAGCTCAAGCTGGAGCCTGTACGCCTCCCCCGCCCTTTTGCTCCGAGAGGACGAATCCACGACCTCCCCGTTCACAATAAGGGCAGGGGTATGGGTGTAAAGACCGGATGGCACCTCCCAGGGACCGTACATCTCCCCGAGTTCGTTGGTCTCCGATGTATTCTCGAACCTCACCGCCACTACGCTCTCGGAAAGGGTGGGAACGGAATCACGATACTCCAGGAGGGTCTCGGCGTCGTCCATGACCCTGATGGTAAGCGAATGCCTCTCGCTCGCCGGAACCTCGGAGTACTCCTCGATGATGCTGTAATCATAGGGCAGCCCGGTCGGCAGCTCTGTGAAGCCGCTCAAGTTCAGGACCTCGCTTTCCGGCTCAACCGTATAGTTCAGTCGTGTCAGGTTCCTGCCCTCGAAGGTGTAGTTGATGGTATCCTCGAAGGATGACCTCTCTCGAAGATAATAGGAAGGATCGAGGTCCACCCACTCATCATCGATGTACGCCCTGACCCAGTAGTGCTCGAACCTGATGTCGGAACCGCTTTTTTGGGCGGGTATGCCGTTATCACTGAATACATCGAGCACCGCCTCCCCATCTGCCACATCGAGCCACCGGGCCGCATCCTGCCGGGATATCTCGACCGTACCGAGCACATACCGTGAGGGTACATCCCCGGATCGCAGCAGCC
>DAOVMN010000431.1 GCA_030630685.1 Thermoplasmata archaeon
AGCGAATAGGAACGCGGATGACACGGATTTGCCGGATTTTCGCGGATTTGTCTTTTATCCGTGTTCATCCGTTTAATCCGCGGCATCCGTGTTCCCAAGTCTGGCCGCAAACGCAAAATCTCAATTCCTTATTCGCTTTATCAAGCCCTACGGCCTTGACTCAGCACTCACAACCTTCGGTTCCTCATGCCATGTCGCTGAGTCCCTTATTCGCTAACCTGACACAAGCTCCAACCCCACCTTAAAGCCCCACCGTAATTCTTAATTACCAAAACCAGGGTGGGAAGTTGCTTAATCTGGAGGCAAGAGATGACCACAGCTTATGACGTTCCACCAGACCAGCTTATCGAAAAACTTGCAAAACGTCTGAAATCCGATTTCAAACTAGCCCCACCCGAATGGACGGAGGCCGTCAGAACAGGCACCCACACCGAGAAGGAGCCGGTTCGAAAGGACTGGTGGTACATCAGGACAGCCGCAGCCCTGAGGAAGATCTACATGAGAGGCCCGATCGGCAGCGACAGGCTTGCCGAGCAGTTCGGCGGCTACAAGGATCGGGGGGCCAAGCCGAACAAGGCCGTTAGCGGCAGCGGTTCCATCATCAGGGACATCCTGAAACAATTCGATAAAGCAGGCCTGACCGAGAAGACCCCTGGAAAAGGGCGAAAGATCACACCAAAGGGGATCTCCATCTGCAATTATGCCGCGAAAGAGGTCATGGACAAACTGGCAGTGGAGAACCCCGAACTCACAAAATATTAACACATTCAATAAAACCACACCCGGATCCTGTGGTGATACCCCATGGAAGACGAACTCGAACAGATACGCAGAAAACGCCAGGAAACATTACAGCGGGAAGAGCAAGCTGTCGGGATCGATGAGGGGGCCATGGCACAGGAAGACGAATATCAGGCACGAAGGCAGATGGTCCTGAGGAAGATCCTCACACCCGAGGCTCGAATGAGGCTTTCCAATATCAGGATGACAAGACCGGATGTAGTCCAGAACATCGAGGACCAGCTCATCGCCCTTGCCAGTGCCGGAAGGATAGGTGTGGTGGACGACATGATGCTCAAACAGATCCTTCGAAAGGTCATGCCCAAAAAGAGGGAGATCAAGATCGAAAGGCGATAATGGAGAGAGAGAAATGGCCACACACAAGCCGCTTGGCAAGAAGATCAGACTGAACAAAGAGACCAAACGAAACCGCAGGGTTCCTGCCTGGGTCATGCAGCGCACCGCCAGGAGGTTCGTCCGGCACCCAAAGCGGCATCACTGGAGAAAGGGAAGACTCAAAAAGTAGTTGAGGAGTGGATTATTTGGACGAGGAAATCGAGAGAATCTATACCGTTCCCTTGAAGAAGGCAAAAAGGGTACCCCGCACCAAAAGGGCACCCACAGCAGTTCGTGAGCTCAAGGCCTTTGTAACAAAGCACATGAAGCCCATGGATGACGAAGGGAATATAATCAAGGATTACAGGATCGCTTCCAAGAAGAACATCCTGAATCAGAGCGAAAAGAAGATATTCATCGATGAGGAGGTCAATGAGCATATCTGGAAAAGAGGGAGAGAGAGCCCACCCTCGAAGATTCGAGTAAAGGTACTCAAGACCGAGGACGGCGTTGTGGAGGTTTCCCTCGCCGATGAGACCGGTTGAATTTCTCTTTCTATGCTCGGAATTCCATGTTAAAGATTTTGGACGTTAATGAGAATCCCTATGTAGGAGTTTTTGTCAGGGCGAGCGAGAGCATGGTGCTTGTTCCACAGGTTCTGGCTGATAAAGAAAAGGCGATCCTTGAAAAGGTCTTTAACGTACCTGTCCTCAGCACCACCATTGGGAATGTGAACATCCTCGGGAGCCTGATTGCAATGAACTCCCATGGGGCGGTGGTTTCAAATATCATCAACAATATCGAGTTCCAGCTCCTTGCCAGGGAGACGAACGTTGCGGTCCTGCGGGAAAAGAACAATGCCCTCGGCAACATGATACTCGCCTCCGAGGATAAGGCACTCATTTCTCCAAAGCTCTCCCGGCGGTCAGAGGAAAGGATCAAAGATGTCCTGAATGTAGAGGCGATGCGGGGGAGTATCGCAGGGCAGGACAATGTGGGGATGTCCGCGGTCGTCACCACCAGGGGGTTGCTCTGCCATCCGAAGATCACCAGTGAAGAGAAAGAGGCCATCGAAGAGTTCTTTGGGATGAGGCCGAGTATCGGTACCGTGAACTTCGGAATACCCCTGATCGGGGCAGGGCTGGCATCCAATTCCAATGGCGCCATCGTAGGAAGCCGCACCACCGGCATAGAGCTCAACAGGATCGAGAATGCTCTCGGGCTGATCTAACATTGGATAATATTTACCGCCCGGACCTAAAAATCACGAATGGCACGAA
>DAOVMN010000334.1 GCA_030630685.1 Thermoplasmata archaeon
AAAACGCTCGTGAGGCCTTGAAAATGGCACATCATGGATATGTTCTGGCTATGGGTAGAAACGTTCTGGACGACAAGGGAGAGGCCCTTCTGATAAATGAAGAGGTCGGTCGTCTCTATTTAGGAGGTTAAGGCTAAGGGATGGCAGAGCTCATCGTATATGGTATTGTTCTCGGCAGCATTATTGCTTTAGGAGCAATAGGCCTCAGCTTAGTCTATGGCATCATCCGATTTGCAAATTTTGCCCACGGCGACTTGATGTCAGCAGGGGCGTATGTCGCCCTTTTCATGGTGACGGGTGTTCTATCCTGGATCGGGGTACCGGACAACACCTTTGGACCCATCTCGTTCGGGTGGCGGATGGTTATCGCTTTTCCCATCTCCATGGCGGTCGTGGCAGTTGTGGCCATCCTGATGGACCGGATCCTATACCAGAAGCTTCGAACGAAGGGGAGCGGGCCCGTCATGCTGGCTATGTCCTCCCTGGGTGCTGCGTTCATTATTCGAATGATCATTCTGATTCTCTGGGGGGCAGACTCTGTCTTTTACCATCCTGGGATGATGCGGATGTTCCTCCACCTCCCCCTGGGGATAAAAATCAGGCCGGACCAGATCCTCATTCTCATCATTGTGGCTTTACTGTTTATGCTGCTTCATCTCTTCCTAAAAAACACCAAGATGGGAAAGGCCATGAGGGCCACGGCGGACAACATGGAGCTGGCCCTCATATCCGGCATTGATACTGGGCGGGTCATCATCTGGACATGGGGAATAGGAGGAGCTTTAGCTGCTGCTGCTGGGATCCTTTATGGCATCGATGTTCAGTTGCACCCCGGGATGGGGTGGAACTTTCTGATCCCTCTCTTTGCCGCCACCATCCTGGGCAGCATCGGGAACATATACGGGGCCTTAATAGGAGGCCTTACCATTGGGATAGCCCAGCAGGTCTCCACGGCCTATTTGATGCCCACGTACAAGTTAGCAGTCGCCTTCATAATTATGATCCTGATCCTGCTGATCAGGCCAAAAGGGATATTCGGAGGGAGCGGTCGATAAATGGAAATCGGGGGAATCATTGCGTATCTTGTTTCACTGGCAATCATGGCGGGAATTTACGCTGTTTTCTGCCTGGGCCTGAACATCCAGTGGGGATACACGGGGCTATTCAACATCGGTATCGCAGGGTTTTTCTGCATCGGGGCATACACCTCGGCCATGATCACCACCCCCATGCCCACCGGCCTCTATGCCCACTATGTCCACCAGCTCTTCGGCTTCAATCTCCCCTTCGTCGCTGGGCTCCTGGGTGCGGCCCTCATGTGCGGGATCATCGCATTTCTCATCGGAATCCCAACTCTGCGGCTGGGAGAGGATTATCTGGCTATTGCGACCCTCGGAATAGCAGAGACGATTCGGCTTATCTTCAACAACGAGAAATGGTTGGCCAACGGGGCGAGGGGTCTGATGGGCCTGCCCCAGCCCCTGGAGGGCCTGGTTGACCAGAGGTACTATAACTACATCTACCTGATCATCGTTCTGATCATTATGGGAGTGATCTACTTCTCCATAGAACGGGCTATCCGATCCCCTTGGGGAAGGGTCCTAAGGGCTATAAGGGAGGATGAGGTCTCCGCCGCCATGAGCGGGAAGGGCATATTCAAATTTAAGATGCAGTCCCTCGTCTTCGGCTCCATGGTGATGGGCATCGGGGGAGCCCTGTACGCACACTATACCAGGGCCATTTCCCCAGATGCCTTCACCCCCCTGTACGGAACCTTCATCATGTGGGTCATGCTCATAGCGGGGGGCAGTGGCAACAACAAGGGTGCCATCGTCGGTGCCTTTGTGGTATGGGGGATATGGACAGGAACCAGTTTTGTGACCGATTTCCTCCCATACGCTCTGAAGGCAAGGGCCCCATTCATAAGGTTCCTGCTCATCGGGATCTTCCTGGAGATTATCCTTATATACAGACCCCGGGGTCTCTTGGGAGAGGAGAAAAAGGTGTCAAGGCTTATCGGATAGGTCAGGGAATCACTTGTTTCACTGAGACATGGGACAGGCAAAAAAACGGGGGTCCTACCCGGATCCCCGTTTTATTTGCTACAATCGCTTAAGCTGTCACTACTTGACCTCTTCCGTTCTAACTGTGACGATTTTGCCACCGGAATACTTCCAGATCTCGATGGGCGTCCTAACGTCGCCGTTCTCGTCGAAGTCCACTGACCCGGCTGCCCCTTCGTAGTTGATCTTCTTACCCGCTTTCATCAGGTCAAAGGCCTTATTGAATTCACCAGGCATGACAACCTCTCCCGGTGGATTTGCCACTAATCGCATATTGTCCCTGATGTTCTCGGAGGTCAGCGGTAGGCCTTTCAGTTTGGCGGCATAGGCTGCCAGTCCGATCACGGCCATCCCGTCATAGGCGTTTACAATGAAGGGCTTTGGCGGGAGCTCACCATATGCGGCTTTGTAATCAGCCCTGAATATCTCAAGCGGCCTGCCTCCTTTTGACCCGGGCGCTGTACCCATCCCGCCTTCAGCGTTTTTAGCACCGATGGCCTTGAGAATGTCCTCTGACTTTGTCCCATCGCAGTAGAGGAACTTCCTGTAACTGAATGCCTCTATGGCCTCCTTGAGATAGACCTTGGCGTGATCCGGGTAGCTGAAGGCACCGAGCCTGTCGGGATTTCCAGCAAGGGCCTTCTTCAGCTCAGCGACGTAAGATTCAGAGGCCTTTTCGTCATGGGGAACCATAGCAAGCACCTTGCCCCCGAGCTTCTCAAAGGACTCCTTGAATCCCTCTGCAAGGCCCTGACCGTAAGCGTTGTTTACGTAAAGGACCGACGCGGTCTTGTTGAAGCTGGCGCAGAGCTTGCCCAAGATAACAGACTGTAGGGCATCCGACGGGCACGTCCTGAAAAGAAAGTCTTTGCCCTTGTCTGTTGGTAGAACGCTGATCAGCGGCGACGTGGAGGCGGGCGATATCAGGATTACTTTATTGGGAATGGTCACGGATTCCGCGACAGGGACGGTCACGCCGCTCGACAGAGCCCCGACGATACCCACTACCCTTTTGAGGTCCACAAGTTTTTTTGCCGCACCTATGGCCGGTTGAGCAGCTGTCTCGCTGTCCTCGTGAAAAACCTCCACCGCCAGACCGGCCTCTGTCAACTGAT
>DAOVMN010000411.1 GCA_030630685.1 Thermoplasmata archaeon
ATTACAAGAATACCTCTGACTTCCGGGTTCCGGATGGTGCGGGGGAGGTTATCCTTGCCAACTGCACGAATGTAACTGTGGAAAACCAGAATTGCAGTAATAGCTCGGTGTGCATACTGGCTGGTTACTCCTCCAGCATAACGATTTCAAATAACACATGCTCTAACAACAAACACGGCATTGCCATCTACTACACCAACAACAGCCTGCTCTCAAACAACACCTGCTCGAACAACAAATACGGCATTGGTATCTACCTCAAATCCTCTGTTAACAACTCGCTCTCAGAAAACAACTGTTCCAACAATGTTGACGGCATTCGCCTCACCTCCTCCAGCTCAAACACAGTCTCGAACAACACCTGCACAAACAACAGTAACGGCATTGGCCTCTTCTACGACTCTGACAACAACACTCTTTCAAACAACACCTGCTCAAACAACTACGACGGCATCGACCTCTGGTCATCCGGTAACAACTCAATCTCAAACAACACCTGCTCGAACAATAAATACGGCATCTACCTCAGCGCCTCAGAATCCAACATCCTTTCCAATAACTCAATGGTTGAGGATGGTATTAATATCAGGTATGGTTCGCTCACAGAATGGAATACCCACACAATCGATACCTCCAACACTGTGAACGGAAAACCAGTATATTATTACAAGAATACCTCTAACTCCCGGGTTCCGGATGGTGCAGGAGAGGTTATCCTTGCCAACTGCACGAATGTAACTGTGGAAAACCAGAACTGCAGTAATAGCTCGGTGGGTATACTGGTTGGTTACTCGTTCGACATAAGGATCTCAAACAACACCTGCTCGAACAACGAGCACGGCATCTCTATCGAATCCTCAGTTAACATCTCACTCTCTGACAACACCTGCAACTGGAATCGATGGCACGGCATCTCTCTTTATTCTTCCAGCACAGGCTCAATCACAGGGAACACCTGCATGAACAACGACAACGGAATCTATCTCTACTCCTCCAGCGCAAACACAATCACAAAGAATACCTGCAACTCCAACAGAATTGGCATCGACATCTACAAATCCGGTTCCAATACAGTCTCAAACAACATCTGCCTCAACAACAGATACGGCATCTGGGTTTGCTCATCTCTCTTAAACGCGCTTACAAACAACACCTGCAATTCAAACAATCAATCAGGCATCTGCATCAAAAGCTCAGACTCCAACACAGTTACGAACAACACCTGCTCTCACAACGGTGACGGTATCTCTCTCGAATCCGCCTCCGAGCACAACTTGCTCTCAAGCAATACCTGCAATTCTAACAACGGTAGCGGTATCTATCTTAACCGCTACTCAGATTCCTCTTCACTCTCAAATAACACCTGCAACTCTAACAAAGATTACGGCATTTGCCTCTACTCCACCGATTATTCCTCGCTCTCAAACAACACCTGCTCAAATAACGATTACGGAATCTACCTTAACTACTCCAACCACAATTCCCTCTCAGACAATACCTGCAGCTCTAACAGATGGTCCGGCATCTGGCTGAGCTCCACCTATTCAAACTCGCTCACAAAGAACATTTGTCCGGGCAACGATTACGGCATCCACCTTAGCTCCTCAAACTACAACACAATCTCAAAGAGTGTATGCAGCTCTAATAATTACTACGGTATCTACCTTAGATCCTCAGGCTCCAACGAAATCTCAAACACCACAATCTCCGAAAATAAGATCGGGATTTATCTTAAATTATCTTCAAGACACAACACAGTCCACCACAACCTTATCTACAATAACACAGAATACGGCATCAACGCCACAGACAATAGGGGCTCCATAATAAACGCCACCTTGAATTACTGGGGTGCCCCTTCAGGACCCTACCACCGGACAGAGAACCCGGGCGGAAAAGGAAACGGAGTGGTGGGGAATGTGCTCTTCAGCCCGTGGTACACAGACCCCTCAATGAAGGAAACCCGGTCAATCCAGAGTGAGAAGAAGCCAGACATAATGGGTATGTTCTTCTTCGTTTACCTTATCGCTCTGCTCTTCATTGCCCTGATTATCGTGGTGAGATTACCACAGGAGAAATTCAGGATGAAAAAATAAAACTCAGAAAAATAAATGGAAAAGAGAGAGAAACACAGGTGACTGAAATGAAACAAACCACACGAATCCTCACCGCCCTCCTGCTCCTCGGGGTGGGAATCATACTGATTGCCCTTGCAGCAAGGAACGCCAGCGCAGCCACCCTCACCGTGGACGATGATGGAAACGCAGAATACACGAATATCCAGAAAGCCATAGACGCCGCCGGGGAGGGGGACACCATCAGGGTGTGGGAGGGGACCTACTACGAGAATGTGGTGGTGGGTAAGCCTCTTTCTCTGATCGGGAATTGTTCTGAGGAAACGATCATCGATGCTGGGGGGAGTGGGGATGTGGTGAAGATTACAGCCGATTGGGTGAACATGAGTGGATTTACGGTCACCGGGAGCGGAAGTTCTGGTTACCCAGATTTTGATTCAGGGATAAAGGTGGAATCAGACCACAACCACATTCTCGAGAATAACTGTTCGAAC
>DAOVMN010000025.1 GCA_030630685.1 Thermoplasmata archaeon
AGAACTGCTCAGCCACCGGCAATGTCAGTGGTAATGAGGATGTTGGCGGGCTTGTGGGAAACAATGACGGAACGGTGCAGAACTCTTTCTGGGATATCGAGGCCTCTGGTCAGATCACGAGCGCCGGAGGGACTGGAAAGAACACCACGAACATGATGAAAAAGAGCACCTTCACTGGTGCAGGCTGGGACTTTAATGACACCTGGAACATTGTCGAGGGAAAAAGTTATCCCTATCTACGGGCATTTACACTCAGAATTACGAACGACGATGTTACGGAAGCGCTGGAAGACCACGGTTACCGTGTGCACTACCATGCGTTAGTATTCCCCATCCCCGGGTACGAGTATCCGCAAGTCCTGTGGGGCCTGAACACAAATGCCGGCTGGCTTTCCATGAGTACCGACGGGATTTTGACTGGAACCCCCACAAACGACGATGTGGGCAGTTACTGGGTGAATGTTTCTGTCTCGGACGAAAACGGAGGCTTAGATTACAGAAACTTCACGCTTACGGTGGAGAACACGAACGACCCGCCAGAAATTACCTTCACACCACAGATAATAGGCACGGAAGACACGTTATATTCCCTGAATCTCACAGCAGTGGACATCGACCCGACAAACGATACCTTTACATGGCAGCTCAACACCAATGCGGGATGGCTGGAACTAAACACTACCACACTGGAAGGAACCCCCGCCAATGACGATGTTAGCAGTTTCTGGGTAAATGTCTCTGTCTCGGACGGGAACGGAGGCTTGGATTATACCAATTTCACAGTTACGGTGGATAACATGAACGATCCACCTGTAATTACATTCACACCAGAGAAAACAGCCACGGAGGACACGTTTTATTCCCTGAATCTCACAGCAGTGGATATTGACCCAACCAATGACACTCTTGAGTGGAGACTCGACACCAGTGCGGAATGGCTGGAACTAAACACTACCACATGGACACTGGAGGGAACTCCAACAAACGACGATGTCGGCACCTGCTGGGTTAATGTTTCAGTCTCGGACGGAAACGGAGGAACAGATTACACAAACTTCACAATTACCGTGGAGAACACGAACGACCTGCCTGTGATTCAAACCACAGCGATACCGAATGGTACTGCGGGACAGGCGTACAATTGTAGCCTGACAGCCATTGATGTGGACGGCGACACTCTGGTTTGGTCACTGGAAACCAATGCCAGTTGGCTCACGCTAAACCCAAGCACAGGCACATTACAGGGTACCCCATCCGGTGTTGGCACTTTCTGGGTTAATGCCTCTGTCTCTGACGGTAAAGGTGGAACGGATAGTGTCAATCTGACGATCACGATCCTGCCCGACCTTGACGGCGACGGCATCCCGGACCCGGAGGACACGGACATGGATGGAGACGGTGTTCCCAACACCTCGGACGCCTTCCCGAAGGACCCGACGAAATGGGAAGAAGAGAAAGAGAGTAACGGGAACGAATCATTCCTTTCCCAGAAAATCGGGCCGCTTCCGCTCTACGCCTACCTTGTGATCGTAATCATCGGGCTTGCGGCAGGCGCGGGCGCCCTGAAAATGAAAGGGGGCAAATCAGGTGGTAAGGCTCAAAAAACAGAACAATATCAGCAGCCCCGGCAGCCTACCCAACAACCTCAATCTCAGCAGCAGTTCCAGCAACCTCCCCCGCGGCAGCCGCCACAGCCGCAACAGACAGGGACATGGACATGCACAAAATGCGGGAAGGAGGTTGATGGGAGGTATCAGTTCTGTCTTTACTGCGGAAACGAAAGGGAATAACCTGTACTCTGCCGCATTCTGTGGCCCCGAAAGGCCTTACTTCCCGATACAACCCCGCAGTAAGTTTCCATCCGGCCGTGTCGAATCCTTCGGGTTTTTGTCTTTTCCCGGGATTCGGCATACAATTTCACCAGTTGCCTGAACTATGAGTCGGCAAAACTACCGTCCATATATACCTTTCGGTTTCCTGCTCCATATCCGATCCGATGCCCTCAAAAAAGGCTTATCCACAGCGGGAAGATCGTGGATTGGCAAATTATAAATAGTTCTTCTTACATGAGGACCTCATGCCTGAGGAAATGAGCGACGAAACCCTGTTGCGGTATCTCGAGGATCTGCTGCGCACAGACAAATACCGTTTGAGGATCACCGAGGCAGGGACCGCCTATCCGGACCAGAAGTCCATCGAACTGGAGTTCGACGACATCGATAACTTTAATCGGGACCTGGCAGAATACCTGCTCAACCATCCCATCAAGAGCCTTAAGATCGCAGAGGAGGCCGTAAAACAGGTCCTTCCTCCCGACATCCAGCATCCCCTTCATGCAAGGGTTTCAGGACTCCCCGACACCTCCAACATCCAGATCAGAAGGCTCAGGGGTATTCATCTTGGTAAATTCATTGCAGTGGACGGCCTGGTGAGAAAGATAACCGAGGTGAGACCCAGACTGGTGGAAGCGCACTTCATGTGTGCAAGATGCGGTTTCGACAACGTGGTACCTCAGGACGACATATTCGTAAGGGAGCCCTTCGAGTGCGAGGGATGCCGTAAGAGTGCGAACCAGACCTCCTTCCGTTTTCTCCAGGACTTCTCCAGTTATATCGATACCCAGAAGATAGAGATACAGGAAAACCCGGAGGGACTCAGGGGAGGGGAGCAGCCGCAGCGCCTTGCAGCCTATCTCGAGGACGACATCACGGGGATGATCTCCCCGGGGGACAGGATAACGATAAACGGGGTGCTCATGTCCAGACAGAAGCATACCGGCAGGATGAAATCGACTGTGTTCGACATCCATCTCAATATCAACAGTGTGGAGACCAAACAGAGTGATTACGAGGAGCTGGAGATAACTGAAGAGGACGTGGTAAAAATAGAAGAGCTCTCGCGGGAGCCAGGAATCTATGAAAAGCTGATACGTTCCATTGCCCCGACGATTTTCAGCATGGTGGTTGAAAAAGAGGCGCTCAGCCTTCAGCTCTTCGGGGGGGTGAGGAAGTTCATGCCCGACGGCACCAAGATCAGGGGAGACATCCATATCCTTTTGGTAGGTGACCCGGGTACTGCCAAGTCCCAGCTTCTCAGGTACACCTCACAGATCTCTCCCAGGGGGATCTACACCTCGGGACAGGCCTCCACCAAGGCCGGTCTCACAGCCACCGCGGTGAAGGAGGAGTTCGGGGATGGAAGGTGGACACTGGAAGCGGGTGCCCTGGTGCTCGCAGACAAGGGAATGGCCTGCCTCTTGCCAGGAACCGAGGTTCAACTGAACGATTCCTGGAGGCCGATAGAGGAGCTCTTTGACCCGGAGAGGGCCGAGGAAGGAATTAGCAACGGGGAAAAGGTGGAGGTGTGTCCAGTAGAGCACAGGGTTTGCTCACTGCCAAAGGAGGGCAACCTCAGTACCATATTCGCGGATACCAACTTAGTGCGCAGGAAGGATTACTCGGGCGAGGTCCTGGACCTGAGGTTCGAATCCGGCTTCCGGCTTTCCCTCACGCCAGACCATAAGCTAATCGACGGCTCCACTCTTCAATGGAAAGAGGCAAAGGAATTCCAGAACAGGGAGATGGTTGTCGGGCCATTCAGATCCGAGCCTCCGCCATTGGAGAACAATACCCTTACCCTGCTTCAGGGGCTTAGCGAGGCTGCCCGGGAAAGCGGGAACGGGGTCATGGTGAATATCGAGGGAAGCGAAAGGAAGAGGCTTGTGGAGGCCCTTTTAAGAAGGAAGCGGGGTATCGGAATCAAAGAGAAGAAAGAGCTCCTATCACACCTTATCCCTCGCAGCACGGGCAAAGACGAGCATCTTAATCTGAAGGAGGTGCCTGAGGGGATAGGAGAGGAGAGTATTACCATCCCACCCAAGGTGATGCTCCCGCTCATTAACAGGCTTCACCAGAACAGGCAGTACGGGAACAGACCCATCAGGCTCGTGGGTCTGGTAGGGAAAGAGGAGTACGAGCTTGCCTCCCTACCGCCGCCATTGTTCTATCTCTTCGGAAGGGTGTACACGGACGACAGAAGGGCGGTTCGGGAAACCAGGCCCATCCGTTTATTGTTCCAGAAATTCAAACGAAGCTTCAATGAGGAATATCAGGGGATATGCAGCACCTCGGTGGGCGGATTGATTCCCACCTCTTCCAGAATGCTCAAAGAGCTCTATTATTTTACCATAAGGGATCACCTTGCTCATCTATGCGCATTGCCCGACCAATGTGTACGGGCCTTCCTGGCAGGTGTGATCGATACCAATGTTAATGTCTCGGTGGAGACCAGGAAAAAGAAGGATAAGGAATACAATACGGTGATGCTTAAAATATTCCTTCCAACGCTTGAGAGGGAAAGCCTCCATATTCTTGGGATGCTGAGAAGGTACAACATCTACGGGCGCCTCATCCGAAGGAAGCACATGAACATCATACACATCTCCAATGACTCGGATGTGAACAACCTGAGGGAGCTCCTGAGAAACTTTTCTATCAATATCAACGCCCTCCCTCCCTCGAGGCCGCACTTATATGAGATTGCCACTACCTATACCACAAGCAATATCCTCCCGAAAAAGATGATACGGGAGATCGCCTCAAAACTCCTGGGGAAGAGGAATTGGAGCAGGAGTAT
Organism: Thermoplasmata archaeon; assembly: GCA_030630685.1. GTDB lineage: Archaea > Thermoplasmatota > DAOVMN01 > DAOVMN01 > DAOVMN01 > DAOVMN01. The sequence goes on from DAOVMN010000025.1 coordinate 4,636, forward strand.
GAGGAACCAGCTCGAGGAGTTCGCTGAAGGCAGGAAAAACCCTGTGAGAGAGCACTTTAATACCATTATGTCTCACCTGCAGGATGATGAACTCGATGACCACACGACAGAGTTAGGGAGGCTGCTTTCCCGGGGATATCTATTGGACAGGATCGTGAGCATCAAGAGGCGCCAATACACCGGGCCGGTCTATGACCTCCATGTCCCGGGACTTCACAACTTCGTGGCCGGTGGGATATTTGTACACAACTGCATCGATGAGCTGGACAAGATGAGTCGAGAGGATTCTGCCGGTATGCATGAGGCACTTGAACAGCAGCAGATCAGTATCGCCAAGGCCGGAATCACGGCAACCCTGCAGTCCCGATGCTCCCTGTTGGCAGCAGCCAACCCGAAGTTCGGGAGGTTCGACGAGTCCGAGAACATTCTTGCACAGATCAACATGCTCCCATCCCTCTTATCCAGGTTCGATCTGATATTCCCGGTACTGGATCGACCGAACCCAAAGGAAGATAGAGACATCGCAAGCCACATCCTGAAGGTGAATATCGAGGGGGAAAGGTTAGAGCACAACAAGGCCTTTGAACTGGAGGGTGAATTGGCCGGGGACCCGGATGATTCCATCGAGCCCGAGATCCCGGTGGACATCATTCGCAAATACGTGGCCTATGCAAAGAGGATCGCCTATCCGGTTATGGAGAAGGATGCTGCGGATCACCTGAACGACTATTATGTGGAATTCAGGCAGTGGAATAAGGACTCCAGGGCGGTGTCCATTACTGCAAGACAGCTCGAAGCCCTTGTGAGGCTGGCCGAGTCCAGCGCAAGGATCAAGCTGTCCTCCGTGGTAACCAAGGAGGATGCTGAGCGTGCGGTAAAGATAATGAAATACTCCCTCCTGAGGGTTGCACTGGACGCGGAGGGGAACATCGACATCGACAGGATCGGGGGGGTGCCGCAGAAGAAACGCTCCAGGCTGGTCACGATGAGGAAGATCATGGAGGAGCTGAGCAAGGGTTCCGATGACGGCTCCTTCTCGCCTGACGAGATGATCGAGGCAGCAAGGAAACAGAATGTCGGGAACGAGGAGGTCAGGAACTTCATCAAGAGGATGTTGAACGGTGGGGAACTGTTCGAGCCCGTCCATGGGAGGTACAGGTTTACCAGATAAAGGGGTTATTTTGCCTTCTCAACAAACTCTTTCACGTTTCAGCGGCTTTTCAATCCCTCTTTCCTCAAGCCTCATCCGATTCACAACCTCGCCAACCCAGCCACGATCACATTCAAGAGCACATGCCCGGCCATCTGTCCGCCCACATTCTTTGTCCGCTCGTAGGAAATTCCAGTTATTAATCCGGTGAACCCAAGAAACACCCACACACCAACACCGCCCATGAGCTCGCCGAGCCAGAGCGATTCCGGATAATGAGCAGTTAGCCAGATCGCGGTTTGAAGCCCAACCGCCGCCTTTGGTCCGTAGCTCTTGCCAAGAGGGAGCTGGATGAACCGTTTGGTGAAGAAATCCACTGACATCACGTTCAGGGCGGTGTAAAACAGGGAAACAACGAGTTCTCCACCCGATTTATCGTATCTCTCGAAGAATTCCCTGTTTGAGAGGTAGTAGAGGAAAACATATCCCGCAAAGACAAGGTAGATTCCGATCCCCTCGAGGAAACCCGTATCAAGCCCGCCGAGGCGAAGACCGCCCGTGCTTTTCCTTTCTTTGTAGTATAGATAGATAAAAGGGAGTACGAGGAATGAGACAAATACAGAGAGCTCGTGCCTCAGCTCGACCACATATTCCAGAAAACAGAAGATGCCCGTGAAAATCAGGGTAAGGAATAACAATCTGAGCAGTGGGAAAAGCTTGGAATGTTTAGATCGTTGGGGCATGAGAACTCATTCTTTTTCTTCCTTCTCTTCTTCCTTCCTCTCGCCCCCGACAAAGATCGTAACCGGAAGGATTGGGAGCTTGATGGATTCCTTCTTCAGAAGGCTCTTCACATTGAGCAGGGCGGTGAGCCTGGATTCCAGTGTCCTTGCATAGGCCTCCACAAGGCTGGTGGGAGAAATGGCCTGATAGATGTAAGGGTGTTTTCCAGCCCCCTCCTTCTCCACCTTCGTCCTCCTTAGGAATCCTTTGGAGTGCATGTCGGCTAAGGCATCCCGAACCGTGCTCGGATAGAGGCCTGTTCCTTTGGACACCTGCTCCGAGGTCTGCTTCCCCTTGGAGATCAGGTGGAGGTAGATCCTGGCCTTGGTCCTGGACCTGAATACCTCGGTAACAATCTCTTCAAGATTGCTGGTGAGCTTATCTACGGAGGTCTCAATGTTCTCCAGTATCTGTGTGGGCCCGGGGATCTCTATCTCGATCCTGGGATTCTGTCTCTTGGACCTTGATCCGGGGCTTTTACTGTCATCCGGGTTTTCATCCGAGGCGATGGGTATCTTTTTTACCATGGATATTCACCGATGGATTCTGTGGCGATTGTGATAACAATATCAGAAACTATTTAAACTTTTCCTGGATGCTCACCGAGATCTGCAACTGAGGGCATTACAAAATATAGAAGTGCTCCCGCCGGGATTTGAACCCGAGTATTCGGCTCGAGAGGCCGAGATGATTGGCCGGACTACACTACGGGAGCTTCCGGGGCCCGGGTATACCGTCCGTGCTTAGATTCATTAATTATGTTTTCGCCGGCTACCTTTTTCCGTTGAAAGTATCTCCACGCAGCTTATCAACTGAGTTTTTTACTCTTTTGCCATATGCACATCCATCTGCGGGAAGGGTATGGTTATACCTGCATTATCGTAGGCTTCTTTGGCCGCCTTCTGAAAGTCAAAGAAGACGTCCCAGTAATCGTCGGTCTTGATCCAGGGCCGAACCACGAGCACTATGGCAGAATCTGCCATTTCCTTGACCGACACCCGGGGAGCAGGGTCCTCAAGTATGCGGGAATCAGCTTTGAGGACATCCAAGGTGGTCCGAATCACCTGGTTGAGGTCTGCATCGTAGCTAACCCCTACCTCCATGTCAACCCTGCGAATTGGATTTCGTGTGAAGTTTATGATGTTCCCTCCCCACGCCAATTTGTTCGGTATGATGATATGTTTATTGTCAAAGGTGTCCAGTTCGGTCATGCTGATGCCCACGCTTTGTATCACACCACTCTCTCCGTTAATGGTCACGAAATCACCTTGCTTGAATGGTCTCGTGAGTGCGATCATAAATCCAGCCGCAATGTTGCTCAGGGTATCTCCCATGGCAAAACCCAGGACAAATCCGACCACCACGGAGAGGCTTATCAGTGCCGGACCGATGTCCACACCCAGAATTCCAAGGGCGGTGCCTACAAGGAACACTAACAACAGGATCCGAACCATCCTGGATGAAAATTCTGCAAGAATCTCATCCATTTTCGCTTTCAACATGATTTGTTTCAGTTCTTGGACAACGAGTTTAACCACGATATAACCTATCACCAACACCAGGATAGCAACAATGATATTCCAAGCACTGGTCCCGATCAAAGGAAGATTATCTTCCAGGTCCAATCCCAAGATTTTAACTCCCATTCTATCACTCCATTGGTCGTAGATAAGTAACCTATTCCGTTTGGCCATGGTATGTTCTGGTTTAAAACAACCAGTTCAGTCTGATTCGAAAAATCAAGACTTCGGGTATCTTGATCCACAATCTATGTGTCTTGATCCACAATCTATGTGTCTTGATTCACAATCTATGTGTCTTGATCCACAATCTATTAGAGATATAAATAGATTTTCCAATTACCGTGTTATTTCTTGTCTTTAAAGATGGGCAATCTGCACCGTTGATGTGATTGCCTCTGTGGAAGCGCTCCGATAGTGGATTTGTCTGGCTGAACATCGTGTTTCTGGGATTCGTTGAATTGGTACCTTACTGGACCTATGTATTCAACACCAATTTTGATGACCTTGTGGGAGTAAGGGTTTATGGTATATATATGCTCTTTACTGATCTATCCATTCTCCTGGAATGGCTTTATGCTGCACATGGATACCCTCTTGTTGACAGAGACATCGACGAAGCCTTTGTTACAGATTTTAGCAAGGTGACCTTCATCGAATGCATCATTATGATCGTTGGGGTGGTGGGTTCGTATTTCAATGATTTGGCGGGGTTCATTTTCTTTGTGGGGGCTGCATGGTTCATCACCGCGAGTGTTTCGAGGATAGTCAGGAATTCATTGTTGACGATTACTCGGTGGTGCCCGAGGATTTCTGTGCTTCGGCCTGGGCAGACATCCGAAAAGATATATTGTCTGTTGCGATCGGGGGGACATGCCCGGGATCAGCCAGCGCGGTACTGTCGTCACCGGTTGCACGGATTGGTTCAGACCGGTTATCTTCAAGTTGGAGGGAATTGAGAATGACTGATACAGAGGAATACCTGAAACGATTGATCGAGTCCGATCCCCTGCAGGAGCCGGTTACCTACTCGGCGATCCGGGCACTGGAGCTCCCCCCGGGTAGCCGGGGACTGGATGTGGGATGCGGATACGGTGCCCAGGTTTTACTACTGGCAGAAGCCGTGGGACTCGCCGGGCACGTCACCGGTGTGGATATCTCACAGGAGTTTCTCGATTACGGAAGGGAACTTGCAAAGAAGTCTGGGGTCGCGGAACGGGTTACCCTTGTGGAAGGGGACATGAACAAACTTCCCTTCGATGATAATACCTTCGACTGGGCATGGAGTGCGTGCTGTGTGGGATACTTTCCTGGCGATCCAATACCGGCACTGAAGGAAATGGTACGGGTGGTGAAGCCCGGAGGCAGCGTGATCATCCTTGTCTGGTCCTCGGAGACTCTTCTTCCGGGGTATCCTTTGCTTGAAGCCCGGCTGAGGGCGACCTCGGCGGGGATCGCACCATTTGTCAGGGGGATGAGACCGGAAGGGCACTTCCTGCGCATGCTGGGTCGATTTCAGGAGATTGGGTTGGAGGAGCGGGAAGCCCGGACCTTTGTGGGAGATGTTCAGGCCCCGATATCCGATGACCTTCGGAAGGCATTGATCGGATTCTTCCAGATGCGCTGGCCAGGGGTAGAGGCGGAGATCTCAGGGGAGGACTGGGAACTACTTCAGCATCTCATTCGCCCTGAATCCCCGGACTTCATTCTGGATAAGCCGGACTACTACGCGTTCTTCACCTATTCGATGTTCCGGGGGAAGGTGCCCGGGTGATGTTTTTCATCCAGCTCACATTGAGAAGGGCGGCGAAGATGAAACCGGGGATGCGCTGAGGTACGAATAGGTTTCCATTGGGGATGACAACAAGACCCCCCCCCATCATCTTCTATTATTCAATTCACCCATTCTCACCAATGTGACCAGCTCGATCCCGATCTCCCCCAATGCTTTCTTAGCACCCTCCTCCCTGTCCACAACCACCAGTGCCCGCTCCACAACCAATCCTGCTTCCCTCAATACCTTCACTGACCTGACAATCGAGCCCCCTTGTTGTGGCCACATCCTCAACTATGAGCACCCTCTCACCAGGAATATAATCGCCCTCGATCTGCCTTCCTGTACCATGTTCCCTTTCACCTTTCCTCAGGATGAGGTAGGGTTTATTGGTTTCGAGGGCAAGGGCCACCACGATCGGAACTGCGCCTAATTCCATCCCTGCAAGGCGATCTTCCTTTCCCACAAGCACGGACATTTCCTCCGCTATCGTGCTGAGTATTGCCGGTTTTGTTGAGGCCTTCTTTACATCAACATAATACGAACTCTTCCTTCCGGAAGTGAGGGTGAACTCCCCGAATTGTATAGCTCCCGAGGAAATGAGAAGTGATGCAAGCTCTCTCATCTCTACACCCAATCAATCTTTGCTTCTTCAGTTATTGGTTTCTCGATTTTCTTGTATGTGACATAGGAGTTGGAACCTTCATTCTCGGATTGTCCGGGGATTTCCGGATTCTTCTTGTGATTCTTGACAGGGGCACACTCCACGCAAAGGCCCATGATATGTACAAAATGCTCTGAGCACACCCTCTTGCCGCATTTAACACAAACATGGGGCGCCCTGTTTGTGGCGCAGATCGCACAGAAGCCCTCCTCCCATTCACCATCATCTTTGGCCTCTGTCTGATCGCTATCTACATATTCATCAAGGGTTCTTTCTACCATGGTACTTCCTTCTTTCCCATTTTGTATCCTATAATATTCACGGCCCGATGCAGGAACCAGGTCGCCAATAACATGCTGATGAGGGCGATGATGTGCAGCCCCTTAAAGAAATTATCGTAGAGCCAATGCCATTGGAATATCGCGAGGAAGAGGAAGCTCCCGATCACGAAGTCGTATTGGTCCAGGATAGGGGCCTTCACGCCCTTTGGGATATCAAGCCGCCGTTTAATAAAGCTCCCCAGAGAGTCACCGAAAAGGGAGCCGCAGGAGAGGCAGAGGAGCACGATGAGCATCTGAAAAGCATTATCCCCAAAGGTCCCAAGGACATCGGTGTCAAATGGATAGAGTATCGCTATCTGGATCAGGCCGATAACAAACCCGGCAGAGATCCCTCCGAGGGTCCCTCTCCAGGTCTTTCCGTCCCCGAGGATACGCCTTCCGTCCCGCCATTTCTTCCCGAAATCCACGGGTTTTCCTCCTCCGAAGATGGCCGCGGCCGAGTTGGGCAGATAGGCGGGTACCATGAGCCAGAGGCCCTGGAGGGCGTAGAAGCCGGGATTCATGCACAGGGGATAACTTCAAGATATTAAGGTTTTATCGATAATTATTCGAAAAATAGGGACTATGCCATAAGTTAGCGAGTAAGGGATGAAAAAGAGTGCAGAAGACATAGCATGAGCACCCGAAGGGTGTGAGTGCCGAATGAGGGCGGAGCCCTCGTCAAGGCATGAGGAACCGTCAGGTTCTGATTGCCGAATAGCCCGAAGGGCTGTTAAGGCATGAGCATTCTAAGAATGCGATTGCCGGCTAGCACGCAGTGCTGGCAAGGCATGAGGAACCGAAGGAATGAGGCGTGATGCACGAAGTGCTGAGCGCCGTTTGGGCCAAAGGCCCGATAAGGCATAAGCAACTGAAAGTTGTGAGTGCTGAGTCAAGGCCGCAGGGCTTGATAAAGCGAATAAGAAAGTATCTGTAATTATCAAACCAGTTTCACGTCTATCAAGGCATTATGAGGTCACGTATCCTCATACATGACCCTCATCGGATCTCTGTGTTACGATAACCTCTCTGTTCTCGTCTGTGAGCAGGGGTCCGGAGCAACGGTTCGGGGAGGGTGGTGGTTGCGTGAGGGGGGTTGGGGATGGGAAGGGGAGCATGGTGGATGGGGGGAGACGGGGGATCTGTGAAATGACTGTTTCGGCTAAACAAAGGTAACTCTTAAATAGAGGTTATTTATTGCCATACCTAAAATGTTTGCTCAAACTATCGACAGTTGTATCATAAACTGAATTGTTAGCCTGTAATAAGAAGGTAGATTTGTTTGAGCGAAATCAGTTAACAATGGTAAAAATATGACGGAAAAAGATTATTATTCAGCGACCAGTGAATATATCAGTAACTGAAGTTTTGCGTTTTACTATCCAGCATACCTCC
>DAOVMN010000060.1 GCA_030630685.1 Thermoplasmata archaeon
AGTGAACCTCCCCGCAGCAAGCTGCGGGGCATCAAACCTCAATTAATCTCATCTGCTTGTACTTTTCTTTCTCTTCAGAACTTCCTTGTCTTTCAATGTAATTTCTAATAACGTCCTCTGTTACTCCTTCACCTAAAGTTCCAACATAACCTCCTTCACTCCAAAATTTACCACCCCAAAGCTGTTTTTTAATTTCTGGAAATCGTTTGAACATCTGTCTTGCTGTAATACTTTTCACAATTTGCATTAATGTTGATGGTGATGTTTTTGGAGGTGCCCCAATTAGTAGGTGAACATGATCTCCATCTGTTCCAATTTTGTCAAATTCAAAATCATATCTTTCACTTATCCCTATGCAAACATCCTTTAGCAATTCAGTTCTCCCTGGTTCGAATAACAATTGTTTTCGGTATTTCACACAAAAAACTAAATGGTACCTGATTTTGTAAACGCAATGATTTGCTCTTCTCAATGGGATCATATCGGTAAAAGATACTTTAAGATTATATTATTTTGTGGCTCCCATCCCCGCAGCAAGCTGCGGGGTATTCAAATAAAAATCAAACATCTATTGGCTCAGGGGGTTCAAATTCCGTTAAAAAAGAAGTGGATTACTAAAGGCTTTGGTGGAACCCAATGGAATGATCGCGAGACCGATGCTATTAATTTCGATGCAGGTTTTGATTACTTAAGCAGATGCAGAGTTCTAAATATCATAGATGCAGAAACATTTGAAATTACAGAATACTTTGATAATTTTGCTCCTAAATATCATACCCCTCCATCCCTACCCATCCAAATAAACAGGCAAATTGAAAACGAAGCTGAGAATATTCAACATTGCTATTATTGGTTATACATCTTTGAAAATACTCTACGTGATTTTATACAGAAATCTCTTTCAGAAAGGTATGGCGAAAATTGGCGTGACGAGTTAAGTCAAAGTGTGAAAAAGGAAATTAAACGTAACCAAGATAGATGGCATGGTGGGATTCCGCCAAGAAATCCTTTAGAGTTTTCCCTGCTCCCCACACTTCACACGATTATCATGAACAAATGGAAAAATGTTTTTAAGGACAAATTTGAAAATACTAATCCCGCTTCTCTAAAAGAATCATTGAATAGAATAGAAGAATTCAGAAATACAATAGCACACAATTGTATGCTTACCGAAGAGGAATCCAAGGTGTTTTACTATGAAATCAATAGGGTATTGCCTTCCCTCAAAATCTTTAGAAAATAACTCAAGGTATGGATATTTACCAAGCAAAACGCTTCGATTCGATTGGGGTTCCCTAACACAGCACATCCGGCTTCATGCCTTATCGACCCCTGCGGGGTCAACCGGTGTAAAAACAAGTTCTTACGCCTTGTCGAGCCTTTCAGGCTCAACCGGCCTTGACGAGTCCTTTGGGCTCAACCGGAATGCAAACAAGTTTGCATTCACTCGGCATCCTACGGCTGTCTCATGCTTTCGGCATTCCACTCAAATCGTCACACTTCACCAGCCAACTTTAGCCACACTCAACCCATTCGCAAAACAACGGCGTAGGGGTAATTACCTCACTTTAACACATGAAGGATCAATAAAATGATGGCTTCAGAAAAAGTACATGAGATCATCCGGGACATTCTAAGAAAAATCGTTGCAGGCTATGCTCCACAAAAGGTGATCCTGTTTGGGTCGTATGCCTACGGAAACCCACGGCCAGACAGCGACATTGATCTGCTGATCATCAAAGAGACGTCAGAGCGATTCATAGACCGCTGGGTTACTGTGCGCCGTATTCTGTCCGATCCTGAGCGTATGGTTCCTCTGGAGATCCTCGTGCTCACACCCCGGGAGGTTTCGAGGCGATTGGCCATCGGCGATCAGTTCCTGGCAGAAATCCTAGAAAAGGGAGGGGTCTTGTATGCCGCGTGAAGAATCGCTCTATCCGGCAGACTGGCTCCATGCCTTCAGCACTCCGCCCAGATTTCCCACCCCTCCGGCCTCACCCTTTCCTCCACCTCCCCGGAGGGATCATAATTACAGAGGTGCGCCGCCTTGTCGAACACTTCGTGTTCATCCGGCACCTTTCCCCGTGGAGCTACCTTTTAGATTGATTCAACTTTATACTTTTGAAGGAGAGGTGGTTTTGGACCCGTTTATTGGGAGCGGGCAGGCCGCTATAGCGGCAATAAAAACGAAGCGGCATTTTATAGGGTATGATATAGACAAAGAATATGTGAAACTGGCAGAAAGGCGAATCAGGGAATTTATAATGGAGTTCAGATCACCAAAATTATTCGAGTTCAATAACCTGGGTTTACAATAAATGCTTCGTGATGTGCTGAAGGGAATATCCGGTACAACCAACTTCATGCAGCCTATTTTTCTTCTCTGAGACGGTTTATCCGTATCTCCCCTCGGTGTCCGTGGTCACCTCACACCCCTCCTTGGTGATGATAATGGTGTGCTCCTTCTGTGCGACCATCCCTTTCGATATCTCGTAAAGGATGGAATAAGGCTGGATTATCCCGTTCCTTGTGAGGGAATGGAGTGTAAAGCCCAGATGACGGACATAGGGGTGAAGCCATCTCTCGGCAAAAGGAAGGGTACGATACTCCACCTGGATGTACTCCACAACATTCCGGTATTTGGTTGACTTGATCCTTCCCATGCGGTAGATGTTCCCGGGTTTCTTTCCTTCCACCTTCCCCACGCCGGTTGTTGCAAAGGGCTCCACCGCTACCACATCCCCTTCCTTCACCCTATCCGATGTCATGTCCCGAACATTGGGAACACTGAGCCCGGAATGAAGGACATATTGCTTCAAACTGTGACCCGTGAGGTTGGAGATTGGTTTGAAACCGAATGACTCGATGGTCTGCTCTACCGCCCCTCCGATAAGGTTAAGGGGTGCCCTGGGCTGCATAAGGCCTATGGCGATATCGAGAGCGTCCTCCACTGCCTCTCTGAGCATGGTGTATTTGGTTGTACCGCCCACCTCGACCGTTACCGCTGTGTCTCCGATATAGCCGTCCACATGTGCCCCGACATCCACCTTTACCAGCTCTCCTTTCCTGAAGGCAAGGGTATCATCGTGCTTTGGCGTGTAATGTGCTGCAACATCATTGACGCTGAGGGTGGCAGGGAAGGCGATATCTGCGCCGTGCTCCTGTATATAGTCCTCGATCCTCCTCACCACCTCGAGGGCCCTTACACCGGGCTCGACGAGTGAAGCACCGAAATCACGTGCCTCACCCGCGATTCTTCCCGCCTTACGATAACATTCGAGCACATGTCTATCCAATATATTCCCCCAGATATTTCTTGATTACCGAATATTCGAGCGCACCTTCGCGTAGAATCCTGAGGTTGCCCTTCTCTTCCTTTAATATTGTGGAGCCCCTTCCATAAAGGCACGGGCCGTCATCCAGGTAAAGGTCCGCCCCTTCCAGTGACACCTCCATGAAATTCCTGGGTGGGATAGCACCATGCAGATTCGCACTTGTCGAGGTCACCGGTCCCACACATTCCGTTAGCCTGCGCGGGATGGCATGAACCGGCACCCTCACGCCCACAAGCCCTTCTTTTATCATGAAATCCGGGAAATCCTTTTTCCTCTCTTCCCGGAGCGGTAGAAAGAAGGTGAAAGGTCCGGCTGGGAATATCTCAAAGAACCCGAGCACAAGACCAGAGAGCATTGTGTATTCCTTGATCATCTCGATACCAGACATGACAATGGAGAGGGGAGCAGGATCCATTCTTTTCAGCTCGAACACCTTCAGGATCGCCTTTGGCTGTGAAAGTGCCACTCCAACACCATAGAGTGTGTCTGTGGGATAAACCACAACACCCCCGTTTCTCAGTACCTTCACCGCCTTTTTCAGGCCATTCTCATCCGCCGCTGCTCCCTCCATTGGTTTCCTCCGGGCATATTACCTCGATGAACCGGGCCTTCAGGATGCCTCCGGTAGGGGTGGGGCCAAAGGCAACAAATGCAATGATCAGGATCCCCCCTTCTGCTTCTTTGGATGCAGTTATGTTAAGAAAGACCTTAACCGGACTTCCGGGCTCAAGATGTACATTCCTTACCTGGAGGTCCAGGTCCCAGCCCGTGGTGCCTTCCCCGAAGGTCAGGTAATCAAGCTCCGCATCCAATGGATAGAAGCCGGTGTTGTTCAACAGGATCTCGGAAGAAACGGTGGAATTAACAGGAACCGAAAGCCCGGGGTCGAGGACATCGATCTCAAGATCGTAGGGATCCTTGACATACAGGGTGTAGGTGATTTTTTCCTTTGGGGTAAAGGTGCTGAAGAGACCGGCACTCTCGTTCTGGGACCTCACAATAATGGTTACCCTCTCCACCCCCCCTGGAATGGCGTTCAATGGGGCTGTTATTACAACATAGACCGCACCCTTGGATGCGGATGCATTGTCCTCCTTGGCCTCCAAGGTGATATTGTCCCTGCTTAATGTTACGTTCCAGGATTCGTGGATTGGGGAGTTGGATATGTCATAGGTGTTGTTCACCTCACCTGTATTCTCGATGAAAAGGGTAAAGTTCACACTGCCCCCCGGCAGGATATCCTCCTCAGTTTCCTGAGAAAAAACATGAAGGTCGTAATGCAGTGGCACAAGGGGTTGGGCAGTGAAGCAGAGGAGAAGAAGAACTATTGAAAAAGCACCCAGGGCCTTGCGCTTTATATCCAGCTCGGCAAGGTCGTTCAATGGGGGAGGATGGTGGGCACCTAACAGCATGATGAGCATACCAAGGAAAATCCATCCCGGATATAGGAAAATGCCCACAAGGAACATCCCGCCAAGGGTGGCATAGGAAAGATACCTGCTTCTCTCGCCGAGTAGTGCACGTGCCACATGCCCGCCATCCAACTGTCCGGCGGGAAGAAGATTCAGGGCTGTGATGAACAAACCAACCCAGCCGGCAAGGGCGGTGGGATGAAGTCCACCATCCGGCCTGACGAACCGGTAAAGGAGCTGGAAGAGGAATGGGAATCCAATAACAACATTCGGGCCGTGACCCGCGGTGTACACGTGTTCCACGGGTTCGGCAAGTAAGAAGCCGATGATGGTTACGGGTATGGCCACGATAAGCCCGGCAATGGGTCCTGCGATCCCGATGTCAAAGAGGACCTTCTTGTTGGGCATGGGCTCTCGCATGCTGATGAACGCACCCATTGTTCCCAGAAAAGAAACCCCCGGAGGGAGTGGAATGAAAAAAGGCAGCGAGGCGTTCACTCCGTGGTATTTGGACATGAAATAATGACCGAGTTCATGGGTACCTAAAATCAACATGAGGGGCAGGGAGAAGAACAGTGCGCCCATTGCTATGTATTCGGGCGTGGTGATGGCGGTTATCATGGTCTTCGTAAACGTGCCGAAGGGGACGCCTTTGTAGCCCATCCAGAGGGTGGAGCCGGTAATGGTGGTGGTGATTATGGTCAGGATCAGAAGTACGATGTTGACCCGTACGCTTCTTGGTTGGATCCTTGGTTGGTGGGTCACGACCACAACATAGCTGTCACCCTGAGACCGTTCCAGGCCCCAACTGCAAACCGGGCAGTTGACCTCTCCACCAACCATCTGCACAGGGGAGTTGCAGGAAGGGCATCTGGCCAACTCAAAGAATCTATCAAGCCAGGCCCTTTTCACATCCGGTTCCTGGGCATTCTCTATCCTCTGAACAACCTCTATTAATTGCGGAGTGGCAGCCAGTCCTCTTACCTGATCTATTATCGAGTGTTGTGGCTGATCGGTTCGCAGTGCGGCAATGTATCCCATCGCCCTAAGCTTTTTCCTTACCTCTTCAAAGGATTCGATAATATCTTCAGTACCTTCGATGTGAAAGGCTGCAGCCGTTTTATCCCATTCGATGTTCGTGATCTGGAAACTGTCCTCGATGATCGATTTTATCTCATTGATTTTTGACAATAGAATTCACCTCGCTCAATAAAAATGGTTTGATTCTTAATCTGTGATATGATAACCGCATATCCCGCAGAACACGCTGCCTGGAATGAGGGCGGCACCGCATTTTGGACACTTATCTGTTTCCCCCTCTTCCCTTGGCTTTTCCGGGGCAGGCGTTGGGGGAACTGGGGTTGGTTGGGGTGCACTAAGCGGTGGGGGTGGTGCGGGCGGTGTAGAAACAGCGGCCCGAGGTGGCGGTGCGGATGGTGGAGGAGCAGGTAGAGTCTGAGGTGGTACAGAGGATGGAGGAGCAGGAGCAACCTGGGGCGGTCCGGGTGGGGGAGGAACAGGAGCAACCTGAGGTGGTACAGGTGGTGGAAGAACAGGAGCAACCTGGGATGGTACCCGTGGGGGAAAAACAGGAGCAACCTGGGGTGGTACCTGTGGGGGAGGAACAGGTGGAGCCTGAGGGGGTGCGGGTGGTGGAAAAACAGGAGCAACCTGGGGTGGTAGTCCGGGTGGGGGAGGTGTGCCCTCCGGCACGGGTACCCTTTTCAGGTTGTATTCGGTCTTACAGCTCGAACAGCGTACCTTCAGGGGTCTTTGATCGGATGGTATCGGGACAGCACCACCGCATTTCGGGCATTTCATCTCGGTGGGGCCGATTCTCTGTTCCGGCACCTCTTTCTCGACTCCTTTTGCCATCTCTATCCTGTGCCGGATCTCGGAAAGCCTGATCCTTCGCTTAATGGATTCCAGTTTGTTCTCCACATCGAAGACCCTCTTATGATCGCGGATTATCTCCTTTATCTCGCCAATCTCTTGCTCGAATCCTGCTGTATCCAAGGACTCCAGTTCCTTATCGAGCGTCATGAGCTTCCCGGCATTGGTGAGGAACTCCGAGTAGAGTTTCTCTGCTCCCTCTGGATTGGTTTCGAGCATGGCCTCGATCCCGGATACATCAAAACCCCTCTCTCTCCATTTCTCAAGGTCTGTGGTAATGGCTATCGTCTTCTTTTTTCCCTCCTTTTCCTTTCCTTTCTTCTCAAGGGAATCCCTCAATCCCCAGACCTTTTTCTTCAGGATGAAGAATTCCGAGAGGGGGGCTGTTTCCATATCGATAATGGCGGCCTTTATGTCCTCTATCTCCTCCTGAAAGTCGTCCTGTACGTCGGGGAATTTCCTGAGAATATCATCAAAGAGCGATTCGATCTCCTTGAGCCTGGAGGCCCTTTCCTCGTCCTCCTGCTTAGCGATCCTGGTTTTCAGGTCATTAAAATAGGATTCCGCTTCGGAATATGCGTCCGGGTTCTTCAGGAGGGTACGCAGATAGCCCGCCTCCTTATCATAACCTGCGGTATCCATCTCATTCAGTTCCTTTTCAAGGTCCTTGAGCTTTGTCACATCATCCATATATCGAAGGACTTCCTTTCGAATGGTGCCGATATCAGAGGTGAATATCCCGTATAGTCTTGAAACATTGTACCCTCTTGCCCTGAAATCATCGATATTGTTACGGTATTCCTCGATCTCGCTGCCGGCTGCATGGGGCTGGGATTCTTTCATCTCCCGGGCCTCGATTTCAGTTTCCTTTAGCTCCAACTCCAATTTGGGTGGTAAGGGAGCGGGTGGCTCAAGTTCCTCTAAGTCAAACCCGGCATCCTTTTCTGAAAGACCTGCCGGTGTCTCATTTTGTGTAGGAGTCTCGAGTTCTTTCTCCATCTTCAAACTTCCAATCAACTCCCTTTCTTTTGCCATTTGCTCTATTAGTACCTTGATCCTCTTTTTCCTCTCTTCAAGCGTTCCCTCACTATCGTGCTCCTCACCGGTCATCTCATCCCTCCCATAAAGCTATCTTGTTTCTCCGACCACAATCAGGGCAGTGGAACCTTTTCACATCAGGATTCGGAAGCTCGATCTCGGTTCCGCAGTTTGTGTTCAGGCAGTGGATATAATATTTACCGTCCCTTTCGTAGATCTTGGCCCCGACTCTATGGATGTCCTCAGGCATCACCGAGGTGAAAGCGGTTGGAATGTCCTTAGGCCTCGCTTTTTTCGAAGAGAAAATGGCCTTCTTCACCGGAGCGGCCTTCTTTCCCCCGGGCCTGGGCCTACCCCTTCCTCTGAGCTTGTACTCCCTTCCGCAATCAGGACACCTCACAAGGTTAGCGTCCGGGGGAAGGGGAACAGGAGTGCTGCAGGTAAGACAGGTCATGGTAGGATATTCCTCCTCCTTCTTTTCCTTTTTCTTCTCTTCCCTTTCCCTCTTTTTTTCAACTTTCTCCTCTCTTTCAACCTTCCTCTCCTTCTTTTCCTTTTTCTTCTCTTCTCTTTCCTTCTTTTTTTCAACCTTCCTCTCCTTTTTTTCCTTTTTCTTCTCTTCTCTTTCCCTCTCTTCCTCAACTTTCTCCTCTTTCTCAACCTTCCTCTCCTTCTCTTCCTTTTTCTTTTCTTCCCTTTTTCTCTCTTCCTCAACTTTCTCCTCTTTCTCAACCTTCCTCTCCTTCTTTTCCTTTTTCTTCTCTTCCCTTTCCCTCTCTTCCTCAACCTTCTCCTCTTTCTCAACCTTCCTCTCCTTCTTTTCCTTTTTCTCCTCTTCTCTTTCCCTCTCTTCCTCAACTTTCTCCTCATTCATCTCTTTCCTTTCCCTCTCTTCCTTTTTCTCCCTCTCTTCTTCAACTTTCTCGTCCTTCCCAACTTTCCTCTCCTCTTTTTCCATTTCTTCTTTCATTCCCTCGTCAGCGGGATGAAGTCTCTTCCTCAGAGCCTTTAGCCTTTCTCTCCTTTCCATGTCCTCCCGGCTTTCCCTTTCCTCGAACCTGGTGCGGTCGAGGTGTTCGATCCCCAAATCAAAGAGCCGAGCTGGGGCTGTGGAACCTGGAGAGGGGGCAAAAGGTACATGGGCCTCCCTTGGTTTGGGTATGGGGGCCTCCAAGGCAAGCCTTGCCTCAGGGCTCAAATCCCAGGTCTCCAGGAGCCTCTTCTTCTGTTCCTCGATGATCCCTTGCTGTTCCTCAAGTATCTGTTGCTCTTCATCCATCATGCGCCGCTTTGCCTCAAGCCCTCGTTTTTCATCCTCCAAGAGCCTCTTCTCTTCCTCCAAGCGCACTCTTTTCAGTCTAAGATTGGATTTTTCAAGTTCCAGTTCAGCCCTTTGATCGGGCAGGGCCCTGAGTCTGGGAAGCTGAGCGGAGTATTCTTCCTGCCATCTGGCTTTCTCCTCTCTAAGATTATCCTTCTCTCCCTTCAAGTCCTTTTCAAGGGCCCTGAGTTCTTCCTCCTTCTTCGCAAGGAGTGATTTTTCCTCCTCCAGTTTCTTTGCCCCCTGATCCAGTGCGAACTTCCTTGAGGAGATATCCTCGAAAAGTATATCGAGCCTTTCCCGATCATCCTGGAGCCTCTGCTCCTCCTGAGCTATCTGGTCCCATTCTCGCTTTATTTTCTCCCTTTCCCTTTCTATTCTAACACTGCTCAGGGCTTGTTCTGGGGGTCCGTTTTCTGACTGTTTCTGAGAGTCGGTCTCTTCTTTGTTCATAAATATTCCTCGGTATGGGAAAGGCCGTATTACCTGGGG
>DAOVMN010000280.1 GCA_030630685.1 Thermoplasmata archaeon
AATTGCAGAGATCCTTTTTTTATCACGCTCGTCATTGTGAATTGCAATGGGACCATTAGTATCCTGTATGGTGTGTTTCAGATAGAGAGCGGAATTATATGTTTCTTCATGCATGTAAAAATGATAGTTCATTTCCTCCACTTCTTTAATTTCGAAGAATTTCTGACTAGCATAATCCCCATAATAGGCACCGATAAGGAGCAGTGAACCTACCAGTGCGGTAAATACTTTCTTTCTGTATTCGATTTTTTCCAGAAGGGCTACAAGGCCAATTGCAATCAATGGAAGGAAAAGCGGAATTACAAACAATTTGAGGTAGGTTTTATCTCCGAGGAATAGCGCGAAAAATAGAATAAAGAAGAGCACCGACCATTCCGCCCTGGTTTTATTTACTTTCTCGATAATATGGGCAAGTCCCATTCCCCCATAAGGTATAAGAATTCCCATTGATATCCCATAATACACCAGGATGTTAATGAACGTGGTGAACGGACTATCTTTATCCCCGTAGATATACCACACCCTGAAATAATTCATGTGCGGGGCGTACAGATCAACGGATGTTACTTGGAGATAGAAAAGAAAGACCATCAATATCAAAATGATGGCTGATGTTATCATTACATTCTCGCGATAATAGATGCTCACCCGATCGGTATATTCCAGAAACCTAACTGTGAGATATGATGTCAGGAGAGCAAGAAGGAGAAGGGGGAGCAGAAGTGCGAAATGATGTATGGTGGGGAGTATCAATAGAAAAATGAGAGAAATGATGAAAAACTTCAGTTTGTGTCTGTCAGTTATGGTACGGGCAAGGGCCCAGAGAAGGAGTGGCATGAGACAGATGAATAGGCCACGAGTTGAGGCATTCCATGTTGTTATGAACAATATTGCTGGAGTGAATACGAACAGAATGCCGGAAAAAAGTTTGATCTCGAACCTGTTTTTAATCACTCCTGCAAACATAAACATGCCTGCGGCTCCAAGGAGGGAGATTATGATGGAGAACAGCAGAATCACCAGCTCTATGGAAAGCCCAGTGAGCTGGGAGAGGGAGGAGAGGATAAAGGGCATACCGGGTGCATAGGAAAATGGGTAAAGCGCATAGGCGGAGGAAGGCTTGAGCAACCATGGTGAATAATTTTGGCTTTGAAGAATTCCTGCCATACTATGATTACCAAAACTATCAACCCCATATTCGTGGGGTGCATCTGGATATTTGAAGTAGAGAATTATGGTAAGCAGGAATCCAAGAATACAATATTTCGTCTTTTTTGGCAGGTCCATAAAAGGAGGTTGGAAAATTGATATAAAAATATATCTGTAGGCCCCAGCATGGGACTCTGCGAGGAAACCAGGGAGATATGTCGCCTTCTTCTTATATCAACTCATGATTTCGAGTTGATTCCAGTAAAAGAGAGGGAAAAACCATGTTAATCGTAAATAGCGAAGTATGTCCGAAAGAAAGCCACAATGTGGCATTAAAAATGACCCACGGCATATGAAATTCCTCGATTCGATCCACCGTGCTCTTCTGGGTAAACTTCATTCTATGCCCTTTTGCTCCCGCAGTTGAGACAGAAAACATATTTCATTTCAATCTGTGTTCCGCAGTTCCTGCATGTCCACATTCCGCCTGATGCTTGTTGTGGCTGAGGCTGGAAATATGGGTGGTGTGGCGGGGGTTGTAGGGGTGGGATTTGATGTCCTGTTGGTCTTTGAATATGTGGCAATTGTTGTTGTGGCGTTGGCATTTGAGACTGCAAAGGCTGCTGCTGTTGAAGCGGGATTTGATATCCTGTTGGTGTTTGAAGATACGGCGATTGCTGTTGTGGCGTTGGCATTTGAGACTGCAAAGGCCGCTGCTGTTGGGGTGGGGGCGATGGGCTCATTGCTTGTTGTTGAATCTGAAAAGATGGCCATTGCTGATCTGGTTGATGCTTGCTATCTCTTTTATTACTCCTCATTTTTACGATACCAATTCCAGAAAATGCGCCTATTATTACCATCACGATGTAAGCAAATATTGGCAAGGGTCCAAACTCATCAAGCAAGAAGAATCTTTCCTCTTTTATCTTAACAGTAATCGTGGCCTCATCGCTCCAGGCACCGTAGTTATCCTGAACTTTTAATGAAATGGTATGCTGGCCCCTTGATAAATTGGAACAATTGAATTCATTCTCAGTTCCATTGTAAATCTCACCATCGATTGAGGAGCTCCATACATAACGAGTGATCGATCCATCATCAGTGCCATAGCCGATGAAGTGGATGTTCTTGTATAGAAGAACGTTTTTAGGGATTGTTTCATTGATGTGGGCAACAGGTTTTTTATGAACGATTAGTGTTGTGTTCACCTCGTCACTCCAGATTCCATAGTTGTCTTTGACTTTATAGTAGATGGTATAAAGACCAACTGGCAGTGATGTGGGTGGTATGGAGCCATTATAGAATTCTTCACCATTTTCTTTCACGAATCTCCAGTGATGCGTATCGATGTGTCCGTCGTCTGTGCCGTCCCCTATAAAGATTATGAAATCTGTGTCAGGAGCAGGATTTGGGGAAATTGAGGTTATGGTTGCCGTAGGTTTTGTGTGGATAATTAATGTCGTGTTTATCGGAGCACTCCAGGCCCCATAGTTATCCTGAACTTTGAGATAGATTGTATGTTCACCAACCGGCAGTCCAGTGGTGTTAAAATGCGGCTCGCTATTGTTGTATAATTCTTTATTGTCAATGCCCCAGACATATCGTTCAATAGTGCCGTCGTCTACCCCATAACCCCAAAAATCTATGCTCTCAGTATCTAATGCCAGGTTGGGTGAAATGGAGATTATGCTTGCGACTGGTCTTTTATGGATAAGGATCGTGGTGTTCACCTCATCGCTCCAAGCTCCTTTGTCATCCTGGACAGAAAGGTATATGGTATGGTTCCCTATCGAGAGGGAAGAGGTCGAAAAGTATGATTTATTGCTCAAATCTCCATTCAGGTCACTTCTCCATCGATAGCCTGTTATAAAGCCATCCTCATCTTCACCGTATCCATGAAAGGAAACGGCCTTTTCATCAGATGCGGGATTCGGAGAGATTGAATCGATGTATGCGACAGGTGGCAAATTATTCTCGAAGAGATAGACTTTATTGTCAAAAGAGCCTGCTAAAACGTACTTCCCGTTTGGAGAGATGGCTACAGGAAGCACTTTATCGCCCGTGGAATAAGTCCACAAAGGTTCAGGACTGCTCTTGTTAAATGAATAGACTTTATGGTCATAAGAACCGGCGACGATGAACTCTCCATCTGCAGAAATGGCTATTCCCAAAATAATGTCTCCCTCTGTGGTATAATTCCATAGTGGGGTTGAATTGTCCTTGTTGAAAAGATAAACGTTATTGTCAAAAGATCCAACGGCAATGTATTCTCCATCCGCTGAAATAGAGACTGCTCTTACCTTATCCTGTGCGCTGAAACTCCAGAGGGGTGTTGAACCATCCCGTTTAAAGAGGTAAATCTTATTGTCATAAGTGCCGGCAACGATATACATCCCATTAGCGGATATTGAGATCCCACTAACATAATCTCCTGTGGTGTAGCTCCATTTGGGTGTGGAACTGTCCTTCTCGAATAGATACGCTTTATTATTACCAGAGCCCACACCGATGTACTCGCCATCTGCTGAGATTGAAACAGACCATACAGCTCTCCCGCAGTTATATGTCCATTGGGGTGTTGAATTATTTCTATGGAAAAAATA
>DAOVMN010000103.1 GCA_030630685.1 Thermoplasmata archaeon
AATTCCCTTTGCCATAAACTTCCTAAAGATATTATTCGTTTAAATCCGTCGCATCCGTGTCATCCGTGTTCCATCGTCGGGTCCGCCCATCAACCCGCTCTCCCCCTGAAAAATATTAATACCCTCACCATTGTCCTCTGCCCGATACCATGAATCCCGATCATTACATCAAAAGAGACGTCCACTTCCCACTCTACGACATCAACCTGCTCAATGCCGATGACGAAGCCCTCCAGACAATAGCAGACGAAACCGCGGCAGGTCACGACCTGAATGAGATGAAGAGGGTGAAAGAATACTTCACGAAACTCGGGCGGAATCCCACGGATGTGGAGTTCCAGGCGCTGGGCCAGGCCTGGAGCGAGCACTCCTGCTACAAGACCTCCAAGCCCATCCTTAAGAATACCATCTTCAACATCGATGCCCCTCAGAACATTCTTGTGATCAAGGAGGATGCCGGGGTGCTGGAGTTCGACGATGAGCACGCTTATGTTGTTGCCCTGGAGAGCCACAACCATCCCTCTGCAATCGAGCCCTACGGCGGTGCTGCTACGGGTATCGGCGGGATCCTGAGGGACGTGGTCTGGATGGGTGCCCAGCCCGTAGCGCTCGTGGATCCTCTGTTTTTCGGTAGCCTGGACTATCCAATGGATGAAGTACCAAAAGGAGTAAAGCATCCTACCTATCTGCTCTCCGGTGTGGTGGACGGGATCCGGGACTACGGGAACCGCGTGGGCATCCCAACCGTGGCCGGGCAGGTGACATTCCACAACAGCTACATAGGTAACTGCCTTGTGAACGTGGGCTGCATAGGAATTGTGGAAAAAAAGCACATCATTAGAAGCCGGGTCTCCGGTCCTGGTGATGTATTCATATATGCCGGAGGTCGGACGGGTCGAGACGGAATCCATGGGGTGACCTTTGCCTCTGCGGACCTGCACGAGGAATCCGATACCGAGTCCAGAGGTGCGGTCCAACTCGGCGACCCGATCACCAAGGAACCTCTTATACACGCCTGCCTCGAAGCAGTGGAGAAAGGACTGGTTTCAGGCATGAAGGACTTCGGCGGAGGAGGGCTCTCCAGTGTGGTCGGGGAAATGGCCTTACACGGGGGATGCGGCTGTGAAATAGAACTGGATAGGGTACCCACAAAGGAAGAGGGTGTTGCTCCCTGGGAGATCTGGATCTCGGAATCACAGGAACGGATGATGCTTGCTGTGCGGCCGGAGAATGTCGAGAAGGTACTGCGGCTCTTTGCTGACTGGGACGTGGAGGCTGTACCTATTGGTCGGAGCGTGGTCGGGAAGAATATTACCATCACATACTGTAATACAAAAGTGCTGGAACTCGACCTTGAGTTTTACACCGGAGGGCCGGAGTACGACCGTCCCTACGAGTTCGCACCGCGAGATGTCCAGGAAAGAATGCCCGAGGAACCGGCTGATTATAATGAAATGCTCCTGAAACTTCTATGCGAGGAAAATATCGCCTGCAAGGGCTGGGTGGTGCATCAGTACGACCACGAGGTAAGGGGAAAGACGGTTATCAAGCCCCTTCAGGCAAAGCTTGGATTGGAAGGTCACGGGGACGCCGCTGTTATTAAACCAGTGGAGAACTCGTGGAAAGGGCTGGCAATAAGCTGCGACATCAACCCCAGGTACACACTTCTGGACCCGTATCATGGGAGCATGTGTGCGATTGACGAGAACTGCAGAAACCTCGTGGCAGTAGGGGGGAGACCGCATTCGTTTGCGGACTGCCTGAACTTCGGAAACCCTGAGAACCCGGAAACATTGGGAGACTTCGTAGAGAGCACACGCGGTCTTGGGGATGTTGCACGATTCCTGAGTGTGCCCTTTTCCTCGGGGAATGTATCCTTTTACAACGAGACACTTAATGGGCCCATCCCGCCTACACCTACAATCCTTGGGATTGGACTGGTTGAGGACATCAGGAAATGCGTCACCTCGGATATGAAGGTGGAAGACGAAGCGGTCTACCTTGTCGGCCAAACATTCGAGGAGATGGGAGGGTCCATCTACTACGAAATCGCAGGCGGATGCTCTGGAGATGCCCCCATGGTGGATCTTGATAACCTTAAAAACAGTATCGAGGGAATGCTCGATCTGATCGATAAGGAACTTGTTTCCGCAGTGCATGATCCATCCGAGGGAGGGCTTGGAGTTGCGCTTGCGGAGATGGCCCTGGCAGGTGATTTGGGTGCGGACGTGGACCTTTCCGCACTTGGGAAAATGAGAAGCGACATAAAACTCTTTTCCGAATCCCAGACCCGCTGGATTGTGGAGGTCAGAAGCGGCAAAGAGGGGACGTTCGAGAGGGTGCTGAATTCCTACGGCCTGAGCTTCCTCAGGCTCGGCACCACCGGAGGGAAGAACCTAATTATCCGTGATGGGAAAAAGGAACTGGTGAACCTGCCATTAAAGCGAATGAGAGAGGTGTGGGAAGGCACACTGCATGAGAAGATGGGATAGAGTGGCTTTGGGATATCGGGCGGTGAACACTGTTTGGCAGGCTTTACAGAATGTGTGGAATCTGCGGAGCCCAACAAACATATATATAATCTCTCCTTTCCCCCTGACGTGGCAAGAAAGGTTATCACATGCAGTGAACTTGAAAGATTTGCATATTGCCCTTATTCCTGGTGGTTGAGCCGGGAGGGCGTGAGGGGCGAGGGGGAGGCCTTGAAACAGGGAGTGGAAGATCATCACGATTTGGAGGAAGGTCTTGAGATGATCAAAGAAGCTGATATGGCTGCTGGTGTTGCGGAGAAAGGATTGGTGGGATTCAACTTCGGTACCATTATACTTGCCCTCATCGGGATAACCATATTGTTCGTAGGCATCTTCGGTAAGGAGGAAAGTTCGAATCTTGGGGCGATCCTGCTGATATTTGGGCTCATCTGGTCCCTTATTGCCGCATTCTATCTCTATGATTACCTCACACGAACAGATGTCTCAATGACGCTCAGGGCGAGCCACGGGGTCCCCACCGGAGAGATCGAGTACAGCGATAAGATCAAGGCACCTTCATACTTCTCGGAAGAATACATGCTCTCGGGAAAACCGGATTATATAATCAAGAAAGGGGAAGATTACATACCCGTGGAGATAAAGACCGGACGGATACCCCGGGGCCCCTTCTTTTCTCACATCCTTCAGGTGGTTGCCTACTGCCTTCTGATCGAAGAGAGGTATGGAAAAGCACCCCCCTGCGGCATCCTTGAATATGCCGACCATAAGCTGCACAGGATCGATTATGATGAGAAGGGGAAAGAGCTGGTATTCTCCAAGCTCGATGAGATGCGGGAGATGCTTGCCGGAGGGAAGAAGCCCTATCGGAACCACAACCGCAGGGGTAAATGCCACAACTGCTCGAGAAGGGGGCACTGCCCTGTTAGACTGCCCTGAACACCTTTTCCTTTCTTCCAACCACCCTTTTTGCATCCGATGGAATCGGGTCATCTACCAGTTTCTTAATTTTTTCAATGAGCCTGGAGTAGATATCCCTGTCTTTTTTCACGGATTTGAGGAACCGGAATGCACCGCTGCCCAGGATAATTTCAAACGACAACTCAGGCCTATAGGTCCCTCAGTCCGTAGGTGGTCCCTTTCCTGTATTCACGCAGAGATTCTTCCAGCTCCTTTTCCTCTTCCTTTGTGAGGACAATGTCAATATCGACCATGTGACCTCTGATGTAGTCCAGGTCGCTCTCTATCTTTTCCAATTTTCTAAGGATTGCTTCAACTTGGTTTTCTGCAAGCATGTGCCTCACCTATTTATTGTGTTGATAAGAATGACTGATGCCTTCTTGTTAATATAGTTTGCCGCACATTCCCCGGTAACATCGAGATTTTTGGATACCGGGTGATTTGTATTCACTTTTTATTTCACCGCCGAGGTGTGAGTGTCCTCAGGCAGGAGTTCCATCAGTGCCTGATAATGTTCTTCAAGGCCTTTCTTCAGTCTTGAAACAGCCTCCTCCTCGGTTTCTCCCTGGTCTGCCACATTGGTTACCAGGTCAACTGCCACATAGGTGTCTCCTTCCCTGTGGGTTTCAATCAGTGTTTTCATAAAATTCCTCTCGATTAGTACTCTGGGCGGTGTAAGCATATTTGTTATTTATAGTTAATGTTCTGAATCCAGGGAGGATTCTTTATTTCTTCGAATCTATTTGTTTGTCGCTTGTGCGGAGTTCATCACGAATTACACAAATAGACGAATGTCACGAATTTGATCACCACAGATTTCGAGAGGTTATTTTTCGGGTTACTTAAGTTTCTCAGCAATGGCCTTTACTACTGTTTTTGCATCTTTTTCGGGTAAACCTGCGTCTACAAGTTCCTTCACAATTTCATCCACTGATTCTTCCGAAAGAAGTTCCTGGACAATCAACCCGATTATTCTTTCCTCATCGGTTTTTGTTCATCTCTCGCTTTGTGTCCTCAATCCATTCCTCTACATCCTTTTCGTGTGCGTGCCCAGCCTTCTTGAAAATTGCGTGAGCCCTTTCGAAGTATTCCAATGCCTTCTTGAAATCTTGTTTCTTGTAATACACTGCACCGATGTTGTGAAGGTCAACTGCTGCATCCGTTAGGGCACCGAGTTCCTCAAAAATCTTCAGGGCCTGCTGGTAGTAGTCTAACGCCTTTTCGTAGTCTTCACGAACCAGGTAAATCATGCCGATGTTGTTCAGCCTCGTAGCCATCCCGCTCCTATCTCCAAGTTCTTTGTCGATCCGGAGTGCCTGCTGGTAGTGCTCCAACGCCTTTTTATAGTCCCCCCGAGTCCTGTAAATCGTGCCGATGTTGTTCAGAGGGGCTGCCATCACGCTCCTGTCTCCAAGTTCCTCAAGAATCTTGAGTGCCTGCTGGTAGTGCTCTAACGCCCTGTCGTAGTCCCCCCGATCTAGGTAAATCCCGCCGATGTTGTTCAAACTACCGGCAATTTTAGCTTTGTCACCCAACCCCTCAACAATCTTCAGGGCCTTCTGGTAGTGCTCTAACGCCTTTTCGTAGTCCCCCCGAGAATCGTAAATCCCGCCGATGTTGTTCAGGTCTGTAGCCATTCCACTTCTGTCCCCTAATTCTTTGTCGATCCGGAGTGCCTGCTGAAGGTGTTCCAATGCCCTGTCGTAGTCCCCCCGGGCCCGGTAAATCATGCCGATGTTGTTGTAAAGTGTGGCAGTCTTGGCTTTGTCACCCAATTCCTCAAAAATCTTGAGTGCTTTCTGGTAGTGGTCCAACGCCCTGTCGTAGTCCCCCCGGGCCCGGTAAATCATGCCGATGTTGTTGTAAAGTGTGGCAGTCTTGGCTTTGTCACCAAATTCCTCAAAAATCTTGAGTGCTTTCTGGTAGTGGTCCAACGCCCTGTCGTAGTCCCCAAGGCCCCATAGGATATAACCCAAATTACCGTAAACAAAACTCAATTTCTCTTTGTCATCTCCTTTCTCAAGGTAATCAACCGCTTCTTCAAGAGCATCTGCAAACTCTCTCCAGTAACCCTGGTATCGAAAAATCTGTTTCCTTTCCAGTAAATAATCAATCCCTTCCTCCTTTTTCTTTGTTTTCTCGATGTGATAGTACGCCCTCAAGATGTTCTCTGGATTCTTTTCTAAGCCGGAATAATACCCGAAAACCGTGGTATGATTTTCCTCATTCCCAATGCGTTTGTTGTAGGTGAAATCTCTGAACAGATCGTGAACCACGAGCTTGTCCACTGCGGGCTCAACCAGATTCCAGTCGTTGAGTTCACCAAGACTGGCATCCACCTTCTCTTCATCTTCTACAATCTGGTAAAGAGCCTCTCTGGGAACATCCTCGTTAAAGACAGAGATGAGGTGAAGGATGTGTCTTGCCTCTTTACCGAGAGCGAGGTACTGCTGTTCAAACAGCTCGGGAACCCTCCCTTTGTTTGTCACAGCTTCCAATGCATTTCTTCTTCCTTTTTTCAAGAAGGAAACGTACTGAATCATGGCGAGAGGATGACCCTTTGTGTCTCTCCAGATTTTTTTGTAGTCTGCTTTTTTCACGTCAGAGAACCTTTTCAGCAGTTTCACGGCATCCTCAAACTCAAACTTCTTAACCTCAACACCGAGTTCCTTCCTGAACGCCTCCGGAATCAGCCAGTTCGGGAATTTTCTCGTGAGCAGGACAATGTTTGCCCCCTTGCTGTGGGTGTAGAGTCGTTGGAACAGTTCTCGCCTGTCTCTGTCCTCTACTTTATGAAGGTCATCAAAAAAGAGGTAGAGTCCGCTGTTTTTGAGGCTCTGGAGGATGTAGTTGATGATGTCCTCCTGTTTTGTTCCTCTTGACTCTAAATAGTTGAAGAGATGGGGAAAGCCCCTCTTTTTGAGGTGGCTGGCAAGATGCTGTACAAGTGCGTCAAAACCGCCGATTTCCACGAGCTCAAACCAGAACGGTTCTGGTCTCAACTCCTTCGCAATCTTTGAGCCGATGTAGGTTTTCCCGATTCCAGCAATTCCTTCGATGATGACAAATCCCTGTTTTTTCAGTTTTTCATGAACTTCCCTGATTTCTTTTTTCCTCCCAACGAAATCCTTGACAGAGCGGATGGTTTGGAGTGGTACTTCTACCGTGGCGGGTTTGGGAGGTTCTTGTGGTTGAAGACGCGAAGGCTCCGGAATTTCATCTTGTGGTAGCCGAGGTGGTTTTTTTGGTTCTTCAGAATCGACCTCTGGCGGTTCTTTTTTTGGTTCATTAGGCGGCTTTTTTATCCATCTTTGTACAAACCAATCCGCTTCGTGAAGAAAAGCCAATATATGATACAAAGCACCTATAATCACACCTATAATCACAAGAATTAGTAGTAGCCAATAATACCATTCAGCCATTTACAACCAACTCCTTTCTCTTCGTTTTATCGAGTTTCTCAGCAATCTTCAGAGACATGGTATTGAAACTCCCTTCTTGTAAAAATCTTTTTCCTATTTCAATTGATTAGCCTAAACCCGAACCTTGACCACATGAAGGAAACGCCATCCCTTTATGAGAAAGAACTGTCCGAGAACAAGCAGACTTTTATCCGTCCTTTCGAAGTCCCTGAGCACCTTTCCGGTCTCGAAATCCAGGACCGGCATCATCCTGACAATCCTTCCTGCCGCATCCTCCAGGGTACCGGTTGTGCAGACGGGATATATATCCTCCAGGGTACCGGGATGAGTAACCTTCATCCCTCTCAACCAGGCACGGGCCACCTTAACTTTCAGGAGCACAGGCTCATCGTTTTTAGTATTCCTGAATAAATCCCTGGGTTGGAGACCCTTTTCCAAATCAACTTCCTCGGCCTTATCAGCATCGTTTGCCTTCCCGGGCTCCAGGATTGCAACATCTTTGAACCATTTCATCACC
>DAOVMN010000054.1 GCA_030630685.1 Thermoplasmata archaeon
GATCTACGGGACGGGCAGGATGATAGGAGGTACGTGGTATACTGGGAGCTGGTCCAGCTATCGGAACATTTACGTTGACAACCCGGGTGGCTTCCTCAAAGATTACTACGGCCATACCTATACGGTCTCCACCAGCGATTACATAGAGTATCTCTACTACAATACAGCACCCCCGGGATGGCAGCCCCTGGCATATACATACAACGAGTACCAGCGTGTTATTGCCGCGAAAGAGAACGAGACCTCCGGCGGTAAAGGGGTAATTTACACCTACGATCCGTTGTACTATTCTACCAATGGTCAATGGCTCCTGAACCGCACCCTGGATTACCTGAACGGGGTGGAAAGGCCCGATATACAGATGCCCGCAGGCAAGGTTGCGTTCATTACAACGAGTCAGGATTACCAGACCCCCACACTGACCGACCGCGAAAAGGAACTCAGGGACCTGCTGGCACTTCACGGGTTCGATATCGAATACGTCAGCGCCAGGGAAGCCCGGCGCACAAACTTCAGCCAGTCAGAATTCGTGGTAATGTGCGAGTACGGTTCATGGAATAATCCGGGTTCTGCGTTCGTGAACGGCCTGGTGGAGAACGGGACACATATCGGTCTGTTCGCCTGGGCAGGCCAGATAATGGGCGGGAGCTGGAGCCAGTCCACCGATCACAGGATGAGACAGTTCTACGGGGAGACATCCGATGCCTTTGCCGAGGACCTCTACGGCTTCACATTCTACATGGCCAATAACCAGAATACACCATATATCTACTCTAACTATCCTTCCGGATGGACGAAGGTCTGCAGGAACACCTACAGTGTAGATTACTGGACAGGGTTATACCGGGAGAACGACACCACCGGCGGCAGGGGAGTGTTGTTCCTGTACGACATCCTTGGTCTGAACAACTTCGGCGTGACCACCTACGGAAGGATATTCTACTATCTTGCGAACCTCTCGTGGCCAACTCAGGTAGTTGAACCCGGCAATGTCGCAATGGCCATTGCCGATACGGACACGGTATCTCCCGATTTGAATTCCCGGGAAGCAGCCGTCGAGGCCCTGCTGAGAAAACAGGGGTACGGTGTATCGTACGTGAGCTTCATGGAACTCACGAGAGTCAACCTCAGCTATATCGAATTCCTGGTCCTTCCCTATTATTACAGCGGTATGAATCCCAATGGCTCCTTCTTCAGCGATCTCATGGACTCCGGCGTGAACGTACTTTTCCTTTACACCGCAGGACAGGTCTTCGGTGGCAGTTGGTCATACAGCGCTAACGTAGCATTCAGGTATCTCTATGTGATGAGCGGGACGGCCTATCTGGAGGACTTCGACCACTATACCATCCTGATGCAGCCGAGCAGCAACGCACAATTCATTCACAACAATTACCCGGCGGGTTGGAACGCTATCGGCAGGAATACACAACACTCCTCCTACTATACCATGTTCTACAGGGAGGATGCATCCGGTGTTAGGGGAGCCATCTTCACGTATGACGGTGCCTATCTCTCATCCACGGGGAAGGAAGTGTTCGGTGAAGTGACGGCCTACCTGACCAGGGAGCCCACCCCCCTGCTGGAAGTCCCTTCCGGGAACGCATTGATGCTCACATACTATACGGATAGTTCCACGCTGACCGGTGTGGAGAGTACGGTCAGGGATTCCATGGAGGCAAGGGGATATTCCTTCACCTACTACAGCCAGATGCAGGCGCAGTACATAGACTATTCCAATGCATCCCTTGTTGTGGTCGCACAGTACAACGGGAACTTCCACCTCGGCAACACCTGGGCAATGAACATAATGAACTCGGGAACCGATATGTTCTTCGTTTATGACGGGGGGAAGACGCTGGGCGGGACGTGGGCGAATTCGGGCCATACGCACTATCGCCAGGTCTACGGTGAAACATCGACTGCCTTCATGGAGGATTACGGATACTATGCCTTCCATGTCCAGGATTCGGGACAGGCCTTCATAATCCATGCCAATTACCCGTCGGGTTGGACTTCCATTGCACGGAATACATATCACGGCAATTACAAGACAGCATTCATCTACGAGAACCTCCCCGCTGGTGGAAAAGGTGTGATCCTGACCTACAATCCCCTTGCACTGAACGAAGCCGGGAGATTGCTGTTCAACAGGACCATGAACTACATGGAAGATATCGAGACCAAACGTATCACCTTCGACGCCGATATCGTCATGGCAATATCGAGCCAGGACTATATGACCCCCGTACTCACAGGCAGCGAGCAGGCACTCAGGGACTACATTCTCGGTCAGGGATATTCGCTCTCGTACATCAGTTACAGGGAGATCAAGCGTGCGGATTTCACGGGTGTGAAAGCGGTGATGCTCACCGGATACAATGGCAATTTCCCCATGGGCAAGGCATTCCTGGACGATCTTGTGGATTCGGGAATCAATCTCGGTCTGTTCTACAATTCCGGGCAGTTCCTGGGCGGCTCCTGGTCCTCTTCCACCCATGCCAACTTTATGCGCCTCGTTACCGAATCACCCACGCTCTTCTTAGAGGATTACGGCGGTTTCAACATGCCGGTCCAGTCGAGCAGCAATGCCTGGATATTGCATGCCAACTTCCCGGCGGGATGGACCAATATAGGGCGCAACGGGCACCATTCTAACTACAAGACCTGCCTCTACAGGGAAAACACCGCCAATACTGGTCATGCTGCCATATTTACCTATGACCTCAGGTACCTGAGTGTAATGGGAATGGATGTATTCAACAGGACCTTCGGATACATCATGAATACACCTGCCGGGAAAGTCACCCTGCAGGACGATTCGGTAATACTCCTGATAAACGACATCGATGACCGGACCCCTGTCCTGAATACAAGGGAGAACGCAACAGGGCAATACCTAAAATCCCTCGGGTATGATGTGCAATTCCTTTCCAGGTTCCGTGCGAGATACATTTTCTACCACAATGTGAACATGGTGGTCATGTGCTCTTACAACGGTAACTACTACATGGGGAGCGCCTACTTCGACGGCCTTGTCGACCAGGGAGTAAGTGTCCTGCTCCTCTACAACTCGGGGCAGAACATAGGGGGTTCCTGGAGCTCTTCCACCCATGCGAATTTCCTGGATCTCTATGTGGAGAACAACGGTACCCTCCTGGTGAACTATACCCAGGGGACCAGCCATACGGTACAATCCGGCCAGGCTGCGTATATACTCTACGCCAACTATCCTTCCGGTTGGTCTCATATCGCCCGCAATACACATAGCACCAATTACAAGACGATCTTCACGAAAGAGAACATCACCAGCGGCGGAAGGGCCGTGATGTATCTGTACGACCCATTGTACTATACTCCAACGGGCCGTGATGTCTTCAACGACTCCGTGGCATGGACGGATGGCAACGGCTCGTGTAGGATACCGGATCTCAATCTCACGACCGTATCGGCGGCCGGGTCGGGATATATGGGCGAGATCGTCGTCAACGCCACGATCTACAACGACGGAGATACGCTTCCTTACACAGCCTACTTCTACGTGACTTTCTACGCCGACGGGGAGATCATCGGGATGGATCGCCTTCCGGTTCCGGTATCGGGAGAGAGCGTGAACACTTCCCTGGTGTGGTCAAATATCAACGGCAGCTACACTTTCACCGCCACTGCCGATCCGGGCGATGCCATCCACGAGAGCGACGAAACCAACAACCAGGCAAGTGTAGTGCTAAACATTGGGAAACCGGACCTCACGGTCACGGATATCTGGTGGGACACGCCGCCGCTGAGCGGTGGGGAAATGGATGTGAACGTGACCCTTATGAATAACGGGGCCGATTGCGCGGCTCCTTTCCTTGTCGCATTATTCGTGGACGGTAGGATTTTCGGGACCCGGGTAGTGCCCTCGCTGGACTCGGGAGTCTATACCAATGTCTCTTTCTCATGGACAGCCCGGGCGGAGAACCATACATTCAGGACGATTGTGGATTGGACCGATGATATTTTCGAGACCTCCGAGATAAATAACGAGCGTTCGGAGCTGATATACATCGGCAGCGTCGATCTCGAGGTTACTGGCGTATCATATACCGCCACGATGGTGGATGGGGAGGAGGTGACCTTCAACATTACGGTCAACAACACCGGCGACGTAGCCACAGGGAGAGATTTCTACCTGGGATTCCTGGTAAACGGAGCATACCAGTACTCCGTGCGGGTGGGGACGCTGGACGCAGATTCATCCGCGGTTGTGAATATCACATGGAGGCTTACGTCCGAACTGGTGCTGACCTTTGTGGCCGATTATATGGAGGAGATACCGGAGGACGATGAGACCAATAATAAATACGATCTGAACATTGGTGCAATCGAGAGACCTGACCTCGGTATCAAGAGCGTCACCTATGATGCGAGGCAGTACAGGAACCTCGAGGGAGTGACATTCACCTTAGAGGTGGAGAACACCGGGAACCGCACGATGCACGGCATACACGTGGCCCTGCTGGTAGACGGTTCGTTCCATTCCGCAGTGATAATCGAAGGAATGAACTCCTCGTCCGCCGAGACGGTCGATATCCTCTGGAGGCCTACCACAGGGAGCTATAATGTTTCCTTCATAGTGGACTATTATGATATAATCTCGGAACTCACCGAGGCGAACAATACATGGATTGATATCCCGTTCTACATCGAGGGGCCCGACCTCAGTATTACAGACCTCACCTGGTGGCCTGCCACGATATACGACGGTGATAACATACAACTGAACGCCACGGTCAGGAACGAGGGAGACGGGGATACGATTGACCCATTCATCGTCGAGTTCTATCTCAACAACGCATCCATAGGGGCACAGAGCGTGAACTACCTCGAAGCCGGCCAAACTACTACAGTCGGCATCACCTGGCGCGCTGCGCCAGGCACCTGGTCATTTTTGGCGATTGCGGATGTGGGCAAGGGCATTGCGGAGCACAACGAGACAAACAACAATAGAACAGAGGCACTACCCACCGTCGAATGGTCCGATCTCGTGGTCACCGATCTCTCTTTCGTCTACATCTACGACAACGCACCCACGGGACAGGTGAGCGACGGCGATTATCTCCTGCTCAACGCGACCATACGAAACGATGGGGCATCGGTCCACCGGGACTTCAATGTGAGATTCTACAGGGACGGCAGCCTCATGACCCGGTACATTGGAGGTACCCTCACCGACTTTTTCACCATCAACGGCCTGGAGGCAGGAAAGGAAACATACATAGAATTCAGATACATATTCATAGAGGGGGAATACAACATCTCCGCGATGGTGGACAGCGATTTCGTGGTCCAGGAGTCCAACGAGACCAACAACGAATGGATCAGGGGCTTCGATGTATCTGCATGGGCACATGGGGCTGAGAGGATAGAGGTCAAGAAAGGGACAGTGATAGAGGTAACGGTTGTTTCCCTCGGATACATCCATTATTGGTACGACCCGGATGTGTTCTTGGTGAACCCGTACTACCGTGTAATGGATTCCAGGATAGATAACGTCCAGGACTGGAACACCCGTACCCTGACATATATGGCGGATGCGGAGGGGAACTGGTCCATTGGTGTGTGGTATGAACGAGAAAGATGGGAGTACGGAATATCCATCAAGGTCACGGCGCCCAATGGGACGGAGATGTACTACAACCACACCGCGCGGACAGGCACATGGTATTCGAATCCCCACTACTACTACCTCCTGGTGAACGGCACCGACGATGTGTTCACATACGATTCGGTCATCTATGCCAACGAAGGTGATCTTGTATCCATAACAGTGGAATCCCTGTGGTATTCGTATTACTGGGAAGATGCCTCTGTGAAGCTGAGGTATTCGGAGAGCGATCCCGGGAACTGGGACAATATCCGGGCGGCCGATGGCTGGTACGTATATGGTGTGGAGATATTCGGCACCAAGACCATTGAATATGTGCTCGACCACAACGGCACCTGGTGCATTGATCTCTATTACAATCACTGGTCCTGGGAGTACAACGTCACCATATCCGTGAACGGGGAGATGGTGGGAGAACACCACGGTTTTGTTGGAAGTAACATGAACCAGCACAGACACTACTTTATCAATGTGACCGATACCGGTTACGAGAGGTTCACCTACGGTTCCGAGGTCGATATCCCCCATGGTTCGATGATCTATGTCAATCTATCGTCTATCGGTTACACGAACGGCAATGATAGAGGGTACGTCAATATCCTTGACAGCAGTGGGGGCGTTGTGCGTTCCATGATAATCGAACATGTGAACGATTGGAACGAGCAGAACACATTCTCTGCAGGGCCGGATAATGGGACCTGGACAGTCAGGGTGAGCTATCCGGATAATCTTATATGGAGCTACCGGATCACCATAACGGTGGTCAGGCCGGACCAGACCGTCGAGGTCTACAGCCACCGCGGCAGCACCGGTACACAATTGCACACAAGGGACTACTATTTCAATGTGACCGGCGGTGCCGGCGCGTTCAGGCAGGGAGATACCATAGATGCCCTTGAAGGAAGTCTCATCACAGTGGAGGTGATCTCGGAACGCTATGCCAACGATCTCCAGTGGTATGACCCGCACTTCTATCTCTATGATGCGGAATCCAACCAGGTCATTCACCAGCAGACAGATGTTTATATGTGGGATCGAAGGATCTTCAGGTACTACTTCGACGAGCCGGGCACCTGGAGGATACGGCTGGCATACGACCAGTATTACTGGGACTACAAGATAATCATTACAGTATTGGATCCGACGACAGGCCATGAGATCGTATATGTACATAAGGGCTGCACCGGCACCTGGGCGGGCGAAAGGAACTATTACATACAGGTGGCAGAGGCGCCTCAAATCCAGGTAATGCCCGGGGAGGTACAGCCCAAATTCACGGCACTGCTCTACGGCGACAACCAGTTGTGGACTGCTTTGATAGGCATAAACGCCTCAGAAGAGGATATCATCCGGCTGATCGAAAACCTCAGTGCCTCGGACATCAATGCCACCGGTAAGATATATCTCCTGGCATCGCTCCTGAACTACAATGGCCAGGTCATCACTCAGAATGTTACCGATTTCTACATCACCAACAGCACTGTCTACCCCACCATCGAGCTGGACAAGAAGGCCTACAAAGCAGGAGAGACCATATACATCAATGCGACACTTCACAACGACGACACCAATTCGTGGAACGTCACAGTACGGATACTGGTGGGCGAGACCGTGATCTACGAGGAGACCCTTGACATCGGTCCCGGCTCGAGCCACGAGATCTCGATTACAACGACCGCTGCGAGTACCACCGACATCGCGTGTATGGTCATCGTGAACGGTCTTATAGGCCAGCGGGACCGGGATAATGGCGAAGACCCACAGAACAACACGGTGAGCGTGCATGTGCCGGTCCTCGAACCATCGGTGGATGTGACGATCACGGCCCCTGGCGAAGTGGGTATTGCGCCCTTCAATCTGACGATTCATATCGAGAACACCGGCACCGTCGATGCCGAACTCACGGTCCGTATCTTCGGGGGGCATCAGATAACCGTCCCGGTAGATGAGGCGGTGGCCGTCTCGGAGGTTATCTCTATTACCGACGACACCTGGCTGATCGTGAACATCTCCGGGGATGTCCGGGAGGAGATACCTGTGTTCATACGCATGGTGGAAGCCGATGAGATATCCCTACTTCCATCAGATATCTATCCGGAGGGCACAATCGAGGTGGAGTTCGAGGTCGAAAACCTTGGAGATATAGACTCGGAGTTCGAGATAGAGTTTGTCCTGCTTCGGGTGGACGAACTCACGGAAGTGGATCGCCAGAGCCTGACCGTATTCGTCAGTTCCGGAGAGACCTATACCGGCTGCACGATCTGGAATCTTACCGAGGGCGATTACATTCTGAACTTCACATCTCCCTTCGGAAGCGGGTCCTCCGATATATTGGTTGCAAAGGAGAATCAGGCAGATATATCCCTGAATCTAAATTTGAATGAGGGGCTCCTATCGGTAAATGTCACCGTTGTAAATGTGGGAGCGAACGAGCTGGTGGGCGACCTGCTTCTAACCACGGACTTCTATTCGGAGTGGCGCAGCGCAGTCATTCCGTTGTGGGGAAAGGCTGAAGAAGAGTTCGAGATCAACATATCCGGTATCGAGCCCGGGTGGTACAACGTCTCTGCGGAGATGGTGATCGGCGGCAAGACAATCTCCTCCGCACTCGATGTGTTCGTCATTCCCTCGGCAGAGTTCGAGGCAGAGGTTATATCAGGCCTCACGACAGTTCTCGGCGAGAACCTGACCGTGGAAATCACGGTAATCAATGTCGGGACAATTGCGGGCAACGACACCCTCGAGATCAGTGTACCCGGCATCTTCGCCGAGATGGCACCAGTTGGCTTGGATCCGATGGAATCCACCACCGTGGAGTTCATTGTTCCGATCCCTGCAGATCTGGAGGGCAGGAACTACACCCTGCACTACAGCATCGGCGATTTCTCGAAGGAGGCGACGCTGACGATACATGGGATCACGTTTATTGTCGGGGCCTATCTCGACGAGTCCGCATACATGAAAGGTGATGAGGCCCTCTTCACAGTGGTGATCACGAACACAACGAATAAAAGTGTCAAGGTAAACATGTCAGGGATGTACCTCAGGGCGACCTTCGAGGGGCGCGAATACATAGAGTACTTCAGCCTGAGCGATGTCTTCAGCACGACCTTCACCCTCCCCCTCGACTATGAGGGCGAAAAGAAGGTATTCTACGGCGTCCACCTAAGCTCCGGCAGATCCCTCTATCTCAGTTCCATC
Source organism: Thermoplasmata archaeon (assembly GCA_030630685.1). Taxonomy (GTDB): domain Archaea; phylum Thermoplasmatota; class DAOVMN01; order DAOVMN01; family DAOVMN01; genus DAOVMN01. Next base: position 8,852 of record DAOVMN010000054.1, read on the forward strand.
TATGTATATGTGAGTTCGGAGAGCGTCACCATATATCCGGACAGGCAGGTCTATGAGCCGGGCGAGGTCATGGTGATACATGCAGAGTCGAACAGGACAGGGGATCTGAATATAACAGGGCCCGATGGTGTACACATCGACATTCCCTTAGAAGGCTCCGCCGACATAGACTATACGGTCCCGGATATGAGGGCGGGCAGGTACCTGATGAGGTACAGGTTTGATGGCATACCCGGTATGTTCGGTTTCGAGATCGAAGGAATATCCGCCAAGGTCGAGGACATCACCCTGGACAGGAAGACATACGCCCTGAACGACACAATCTCGATGGACATCACGATCGAGAGCAACGAGGAGTTCTCCGGTCTTCTCAACTTCTGGCTCTATGATCCAAACGCAGAGAACATCGCTTTCATGTCGGAGGGCCTCCTTGTGCACGAAGGCACAAATTACTATGACATATCCTTGATACTCAACGGCACGGAGCCGGGCGTGTATGTGATGAACTATGCCCTGTTTTCGATGAACGAGACAGGTGCCACGACCCGCCTTGACCAGTGTGTCGAGTCCTTCGATGTCGAGGGGCCCGTTATCCTCGGCCTCGGCACCGACCATTCCTCTTACATGATCGGCAACGAAGTGGAGATCACCGCGGCTACCTTCGGAACACTGAACACGACGATGCGCATCTTTATAGATAGTGAGGTGCTCGATGAGGTGCTGCTGAGCACCCCGGCGGACACAGAGTTCAGCTACACTGTTACCGCGGAACTTAGAGGATACCACGAGGTATTCATGGAACTGACGGGAATCGCCTATGTGAACCGAAGCGTGACATTCTTCGTCCTCGACCATCCACCGGTGCTCTCGAATC
>DAOVMN010000070.1 GCA_030630685.1 Thermoplasmata archaeon
GGATCTCCGAGTCGGTGGCGGTGTCCTACAAGCCCCAGTACATCAGTGTGGACATGCATGGTACGGTGGAGGACCTCCTTGCGATTGCCGAGGTTGAGAAATGCCCGTACTTCGATTCCGAGCTCAGGCGGCCGCTGGAGATCGACCCGATCATTCGCAAGGATGTGGAAAGGCTCTCCGGCGGGGAACTCCAGAGGGTGGCCATCGCGCTTGCGCTGGTAAAGAATGCTTTTCTCTATCTCCTCGACGAGCCCTCCGCCTACCTCGATTCGAATCAAAGGATGGAGGCAGCGCGTACCATTCGACGTGTGATGGAGAAGACCGGGAAATCCGCACTCATCGTTGACCATGACGTGTATTTCATCGATCTTGTGAGCGATTCCCTGATGGTTTTCACGGGTGAACCCTCGGTGCACGGGATCGGAAGCGGTCCCTACCATCTAAGAGAGGGGATGAACCGGTTCCTCAGGGATGTGGATGTTACATTCAGAAGGGACCCGGATACGAAGAGGCCGAGGATCAACAAGCGGGGTTCGACATTGGACAGGGAGCAGAGGAGTAAAGGGGAGTACTACTACGGGTGAGCGAGCGGGGGTAAAGGAATCTTTTACTACACAACAGCGCTCGCAACGATTGAGGAAACGGGGCCTGACTGATTCCTCAGGCGGCACAACCTTTAATAAAAAGAATAGGTATCCTTTCAGCATGAAACAAAGACCTCACGGGATTTCTGTTTGCTGGCTTGTAATTGCCTTTGCTTTCGCGGCTGCGGTCCTTTTCCTTCTTGCGGGGACTGCCTCGGCCCGGACAATCACCGTGGCGAAGGACGGGAGTGGGGAGCATACCAAAATTCAGGATGGGATTGATGCGGCTGAGGACGGGGATACAGTTTATGTGAAGGAAGGGACTTACAACGAGAATGTGGTTGTGGACAAGACCATCAATCTAATGGGGGTGAGCAGGGAGAACACGACGATTGATGCTGGTGGAAGCGGAGATGTGGTAAAAATTACGGCGGATCGTGTGAACATTAGCGGATTTGCAGTTACAGGAGGTGGTAATTCTCATGCTGGAATACAGATAAACTCTGACCACAATACAATTGCTGACAACAACTGCTCGAATAACAAGTTTCTCGCCATCCGGTTTGACACTTCCAGCCACAACACTATCTCAAACAACATCTGTGCGAATAACCGCAACGGCATTATCCTTGTCTCCTCTGACTACAATGCAGTCTTAAATAACATCTGCTTAAACAAATATCAGGCGATTCTCCTTTCCTCCTCTAACCACAATACTGTCTTAAACAATACCTGTTCGAATAACACCATCGACCTCTACGAATCGGACTACAACATTATTTCAAACAACACCTGTAACTCGAATAACGATTACGGTATTTGTATCACGGGCTCGGACCACAACACCATCTCAAACAACACCTGCTCGAACGATGACTTTGGCAGTTTTTTCAATTCCTCCGATCACAACACTATCTCAAACAACACATGCACCAATAACAACTTCGGTATCTTGCTCGATGGCTCCGATCACAACACCATCTCAAACAACAACTGCTCGAACAACGCGTACAACGGCATCTCCCTTCAAGGCTGTGACTACAATTTAATCTCAAACAACACAATTTCGGGGAATGGAGTTGGAATCCGTCTGATACACAATTCTCAGAACAACACCATCCACCGCAACAACATCTACAACAACACCCAGTACGGCATTAACGCCACATACAAAAACATATTTACGATCAACGCGACGGGCAACTGGTGGGGACACACCTCTGGACCCTACCACCCCGTAAACAACACAGAAGGCAGAGGCGACAATGTGACGGATTATGTGCTGTTTGATCCGTGGCTTGACAGGCCTGAAGGTTACGAACCGTTAATACCTGAGATTTCCATTACTCCCAACCCTGCGCTTCTTGGCGAGGCTGTGTATTTTGCCGCCTCGGTTAACGGGAACAGGGCGGTAAGAAGGTATGTGTGGAGCAACGACACAACCGAACTCTACAACGGCACAAACCCCACTTTCACGCTTTCCAACCTTTCCAACGGCACTCACACGATTTACCTGAAGGTTCAGGACAACTTCGGAATCTGGTCTGAGCCCGTGAACACAACTTTGGTGGTGACACCTCCAGACACCGAGCCCCCAACCATCACAATCACCAGCCCGGAAAACCACACCCGGGTAAACGGCACAATCACCATTTCAGGAACCGCCTCGGACAATGTGGGCGTCCTTAAAGTGGAATACCGGCTTAACGGCACGGGGGAATGGCTTCAGGCTAATGGTACAACTGCCTGGTCAATCGAGCTGAACACCACAGAATTCGAGGATAGAAAGTACACATTTGAGTTCCGGGCCTACGATGGTAAACAGTACTCCGCACCGACGAGCCTTACAATTGAGATAAAGAACCAGGGGAAGGGCGGTGGCGGTGGCTCCGAGAAGAACTTCCTGCTTAAGATCATTGGGCCCATTCCTCTCGTGGGCTACCTCGCAATTGTTGGAGTGGCGGCCGTTGTGGGCGTTGTGGCTGGGAAGAAGAGGTCCGGGAAGAACAGGGAACAGGATGCACAGTCTGGCCGGACAGGCCAGCAGATGCTCAATCAGCCCGGTTCCGCCGCACCATCACCCGGGGCATTCCCTCAATCTGCAATACCTGCGCCACCACCCCAACCCTCAGCCCAATCCACGCCACCGCCGTTCCAGCAGCCATTCTCTCAATCCGTGGCACCGCCACCGCAAATCTCACCCCGGCCCACGGCACCTGCACCCCAATCAACCGCACAGCATCAGACGCTTCCTGACGGCTCCTGGTTCTGCCCTCAATGTGGGAACAAGGTGGACGGGAAATACATCTTCTGTACTGCGTGCGGGTTCAAAAGGAGTGGTTGAGGGGGGGGGGTTAACGGATTCAGTGTTCAGCGGTCAAGCAAGGATAGACCTCATAAATGAGAAAAGAATCTGAACCCTCATGTCATCAACCCTCGAGGCGATCGAAAGAGAAACCAGCAAGCTTCGTCCGGAGGAGCAGTTGGAACTTGTCGAGCATCTTATCCACCGACTGAAGGCATCCAAAACAAAGGCGGAAGATACTCGGATTGAGCCGTTGGAGCTATACGGGACATGTAACGGGTCATGGGAAACGGATGCTCAGGAATATGTTAACAAGATGTGGGAGGATCGGTTCTGACATTTAAGTGGTTTCTCTCCCCACTTTACCCCTAATTTTATTCTTCATTCTTCGAGCCTTCCCAGGTACAATGATCCCCCTTTTCTCCCTGAGCCAATCCCGAAGTGTCTTGAGTGTTCCAGAGGTGCGGAGGGTCTTAGACATTCTACCATCGACCTCAATGGAGTTGAGTATCCCGATAACATCGTCCTTGAAAAGGTGAGAGCACCTGACGATCCCTATCCTGTCCCTGAAAAAGATGACCCTGAGCCTTGCCTCCCGCCTATCGAAACCGATTTCCCGGGTTTGGCGGTTCAGGGAAAATATCACCTTTTTCCTGGGTATAGGCTCCTCACCCTGGATCTCGAAAAGTATGTATCTCTGCCTGCCTCTCTTCTCTCGTACTGTCATATTCACCTGTTTGGCTGTCGAATGAAGATATTTATTTTCTGTGGCTATCGTAGTAGTTCTGTATAACCTCGGACACTGTGTTGAGGTCCCTGTAGTTGTTAGCAACCAAGTATTCGATTATCTCCTTCCGGTTGGCCCGGATGGACTCGTATTCCGCGGTGGGTATGCCCGCTGCAACACAGATCTTCTCCCTGAGCTTGCTTGGAATGCCCGTGGGGATCATTTTGTCCCCTCGCGGGTCCCAGGTGAATATGGTGTTCAGCCTCGGCATACCCTTCTCGATCCCGGCTATCTCCGCGATCTCCGTAATCCTTCGTACTGCCTTTCCATTGATCATCATCCTCTGCTGCATTACGATAAGGTCGAGACCTGTCATCATGATAACCGGTACATTCATTGGCGGGCTGGTCAACCTTGTGATGGTTTCCGATGCAGTGTTTGCATGCACCGTCCCCAATGAGCCGTCATGCCCCGTGTTCATGGCTAAGAACATTGTTTTTGCCTCAGGGCCTCGCACTTCACCCACCAATATTCTGTCCGGCCTCATCCTCAGGGTGTTCTTAAGAAGGTCGTCCATGGGAACCTCGCCCTTTCCTGTATTCAGGTCCGGGAGTACGGACTCGAGCCTCACCCAGTGTTCGTGGCGAAGCTGGAGTTCAAGGGTATCCTCGATTGTCACGATACGGTCGGTAACCGGTATGAACATACCCATCACATTCAGGGTTGTGGTCTTACCGCAGGACGAACCGCCCGAGATGATGATATTGGCGGGTTTCTGACCCAGACCATCCACCCACATCCACATGCTTGCCGCAATATCCGAATCCAGAGTCCTGAATTTGATCAGGTCCACGATGGTCAAAGGGTCCTTCCTGAACTTTCGGATTGTAAGCGTGGGAGCACCAGGAGAAGCAGGCGGCATAGTGGCATTCACCCTGCTCCCATCGGGAAGTCTTCCGTCCAGGATGGGATGCTCAGAGTCAATTCTTTTCCCCACAAAGCTCCCGAGCCTTTGTATGACCCGCACTATCTCCTCCTTGTTCAGATAGATGTTGGTATCGCACATGTCGTGCTTCCTGTGGTAAACCTTTACCGGGTGCTTGTCATCATTGTACATGATCTCCTCGAGGTTGTCATCGGCAAGGAGGGGAGCGAGCTTACCAAAGGTTTGGTCTGGTACTATGTTCTGTACCTCGTAGGTTGTGATATCCCTGATGCCGTCATGGGAGATGCTCACCCCGGCATACTGGTCCAGCACCCTTGTTTCTTCCTTGATATCCCTGACCTTGAGGTAGTAGGATTGAATAATATGGGCAACCTGTTCCTTGCTACGGTAGCCCTTCTGTACCATGTGCCCCAGGATCGCCTCCCTGTTCATCATGATCCTGTCGAAATCCTCAAGTGTGATGCCCGAAGCATGGGATATGCTCTCCCTGAGCTTGCTCGGTGTCCCTGTTCTTACCAGTCTCTTCAAATGTCCATCCCATCTATAGAGCAGGTTGAGTCTCGGCCTGTTCTCCTCCATCCCACCCACCTCCGCGATCTCTGTAACCCTCCTTGCAGGTTTTCCGTCGATGATCATCTTGGTCTGCATCACGATAAGGTCAAGGCCAGTGAGCATAACAGGGGCGACATTCATGGGCGAGCTGGTGAGCCTTGTGATCGTCTCCTGGGCAGTATTGGCATGTACTGTCCCCATGGTACCGTCGTGCCCCGTGTTCATGGCCGTGAACATTGTGCTTGCCTCGGGGCCTCGAACCTCACCGACTATCACCCTGTCCGGCCTCATCCTCAGGGTGTTCCTCAGGAGATCATCGATGGGCACCTCTTTAATACCCGGGGAGGGAGGGACAGCCTCGAGCCGGATCCAGTGTTCGTGCTCGAACTGCAATTCCGCGGTGTCCTCGATGGTAACCACACGGAGGTCCCTTGGAACGAACATTGCAAGTACGTTCAGGGTGGTTGTTTTACCGCTGCCCGTCCCGCCGGAAACGAGCACGTTGGCGGCCTTGTACTGGAGCCCCTCGATGGCCATCCAAAGGAAGGCCGATGCGTCGGTGTTGATGGTTTGAAGGTTGATGAGATCCACGATGGTGAAGGGATCCTTTCTGAACTTTCGGATCGTGATCGAGGGACCATCCGGGGAAGCCGGAGATAGAGTGGCGTTCACCCTGCTCCCATCCGGTAGTCTCCCGTCCAGGAGTGAATGGTCTTTGTCCACCTCCTTGCCCACATATTTGGCGATCCGCTGGATTATGGTGATCGCATCTGCTCCGCTCATATAGATGTTGGTAAAGCACATGCCGTGCTTTCTGTGATAGATAATAACGCTTTTGTGTTCCCCAATGTACATTACTTCCTCCAACAGATCGTCCATGAGAAGTGGTTTGAGAGGACCGTAGGATGATCCCCCGGCATTCGCGGTGGTATGGTACAGTGGCATGTGTTTGTCTGTTTCATAGACCGTGACCGAGCCGTATCTATCGATGATCTTGCCTGGTTTGGGAGGTGGTTCCCTGGGTCGAGGTATGTGAGAGGCCATACTCCAGGTGCCTGCTTGCGTCGAGGCGTTCATCGGATTTTGCATTGTCCGTCCGGCAGCGATAGAATTATTGGCCATAATATCAGCCCTTGCTAATGAATTTCTGGGTCGTTATAAGTCTATCCCGGAATTGTTATAATATATTAAGAATCTTTTGGAACAGAAGGCTAAATGGGGCCTCTAATCTGCCCCAAAACCGTTGGAGGCCTTACAAACAATCACCCATCAGGACCTACTACGTTCTTTGGATTCAGCCACCTTCCATTTATCCGTGAAAATTCGTCCCGATCCGCCTTGCCGACCCTTCGGGTCATCCGGACCTCAGAACTTCGTTCCTCACTTGTCATCCGTGGTCTATTCTATCCAACCATAAAACCATCTCATCCCGGGAAACATTTTTGAGGATTAACCAGCATCCAGCGCAGGGAGGTCGTACATGATCTACACCGTGGAAATCAAGGTCGGACTCAAGAAAGGGGTGGCGGACCCCGAGGGCACGAACGTGAAGAAGACCCTTGGGCTCTTGGGACTGAAGAACCTGGGAGAGGTGCATACCGCGAGATTGTACACCATAGAGGTGGATGCGGAATCAGAAAAAGGGGCCGAGGAGGAGGCCAGGGTCATGTGCGAGAAGCTTCTGGCAAATCCGGTGATCAATAGTTATACGATTGACGTTAAGACGTAAACCTCCTCGATGTTATTGGAGGGGCTGCCGCTTTCGAGTGTGTGGGTATCTCGGAGAACTCGACTGATTTTTGCTGGTGTCCTATACCGTTACTCTTTCGGGGAAGACATCAACCGGGATGGGGATAGTTTTATCCCACTTTCCTTTTGTCTGGATCCTCCGTTCGATCTCCCTGGCCACCTTTGCAGTGAGATATTTTTCACCACACTGCTGGCAAACCCCGGCCGGCACCTCCCTAAAGATATACAACTCTCCTTTATAGCGGTAGTCTAATTCAACCCTTTCGTCCTTTACTTCTCCGCCGCAAAAGGAACAATCTCCATATTTATGCATTACTCTTACCTCCTTTGGCTCTTGTTCTTTCATCGATCCATTTTGGCAGTTTCGGGATATACACTGTTACTATTCGAATCCATTTTATGGGTGTATAACCACAGACGATGTGAATTGGTCTATTTTGGGAATAGCCAAGGATAAGACAGGTTGGTCCCCTTGGTTCCTCAGGATAATCTTCCAGTATATCTCCATTGGAAATAGCCGTTTCTAAATCAGACATTGTTATATCTTCAGCATATCTTTCCTTTTCTGCATGAAAGCTGAATTCATACTTATCCTGCTTTATCTTCCCTTTGATTTCTTCAATATCCATCAAATCCTTCTACCCCCTTGCCTTATTAAACCAAAGTCTTCGATTGTCTTTAACGAACAATGGCGTATAACTTCGGTATATCCGTGGTACTTCATATATCATCCCGGTTTGGCGTTATATCTGCAATGCGCATATACCTGCCTTTGGAAGATCCCCTACATGCCAATTCTCTTCTATTATTTTCAGTTATCATGATATCTTGGTCACCTCCTGCCTTGTCGAAAGCTATGCTTTCAACCGGCGCTCAGCACTTCGTGCATCACGCCTTATCGAGCCTTTCAGGCTCAATCGGCCTTCGGAACCTCCGGTTCCTCACGTCTTATCACCCTTCGGGCGAACGGCAATCGGAAATCAAAGATTTCCTCCTGCCTTCTCAGCCTTAACCGCCATCTCCTTAGGGACAGTGATTAGAGCCAAAAAGAACATGAAAGTATTATTCAGGCCCTTTATCCTCAAACCAGCCTATAAAGATTTTGCATTACATGCTCGAATAGTCCATGGCTCGCAGGGAGGTATGCCCGGCCGGTCCCCTCCCATCGCCCTCTGCCTCTGGTTCTGGGATGGGAGCACCCGAAACGGGGTGGTGGGAGGCGGGCGAGGGAGAATTTGTTGAAATCTTCCACAGGTTTATCTCTACAACAGAGATGGTCTCACGCCCAGAACTGATGAGTCCTCGCGAAGGTCACCTCTGCCCTGAGGATATCCCTGTACAGGTCATACTCGTCGGTATGCAGTTTGGACAGGATCCTTGAGGCTATTTTCGGCCCGATCCCTCGTCCGGAAAGCACCACCACCGCCCTCCTGCCGTACTCCCTCACCAGGCTGGCGTTTGTCATGAGGCCCCTGAGTTCCTTTTTTTCGTCGGTGTTGAGTTTTCCTTTCCCTTTGATCTTTTTCTCCACAATAACCCTCAGTCTTCGATCGTGTCCCGAGACCGCCGCCAGCATATTCCCACTGCACTTTCTGCAACTGAGACGCTCTTTCAGGTTCTTGATCCGGAATCGTGAGGTGCTTCCACAGTTCATGCAGATCAGGAACATCCGGTAGTTTTCCAGTCTCGCCTTGAGCGCCATGAGGATGGTATGACTCGCTCTGTCCGGATTCATGAGCTCCTTCCTGTTCTCCAGGCCTTCGGCCCCGATTGGGGAGATGGGTGTCACCTTCAGGTTGATCTTTCCATCCTGGATATCCCTTAGCAATTCCTTGGTACGGTTCACCTGCATCTTATCCCAGAGCACCTTGTTCAGGGCCTCCTGATAGACTATCGAGTCCCTGTGTCTATCCATGATCGCGTCCAGATTGATATTGTTCAGATCGGCATCCGCAGAGATCATCCCGAACTTCCGTGCGACATGGACGAACTGCC
>DAOVMN010000216.1 GCA_030630685.1 Thermoplasmata archaeon
CCTCTGATGAAGAAAACGATACCTTAACCTGGTCTCTCACCACCAACGCCACCTTCCTAACAATCAACCCCGCCACCGGAGAGCTCACCGGCACACCTCAACAAAAAGACGTTGGAACTTACTGGGTAAACGTCACAGCATCAGACGGTGAACTTATCGATTATCACAACTTCACTCTCACTGTCATCGAAGTGAACGAAAAACCAATCATCACAACAACATACACCACCACAGCCACCGAAGATAAGGAGTACTCTATCCACTACACCGCCACAGACGAAGAGAACGACATCTTAACCTGGTCTCTAACCACCAATGCCAGCTTTTTGACCATCGACTCATCCACAGGAATCCTCAATGGCACTCCAGAAAATGATGACGTTGGAAGCTACCGGGTGAACATTTCTGTCTCTGACGGCAAACTTATCGACTACCACAACTTTACTCTTGAAGTCATCAACGTGAACGACCCACCCACGTTCACCATCACCTCGCCCGTCAACAACTCCAAAGTCTCCGGCACCGTCACAATTTCAGGTACAGCCTCGGACGAGGACGGCACCGTGGAGAAGGTGGAGATTTCCATCAAGGGAGGACCCTGGCTCCCCGCCACCGGCACGGAATCCTGGAGTCTCGAATGGGACACCGAAGACCTGAAGAACGGGGAATACACCATCAAGGTTCGGAGCTACGATGGTAAAAATTATTCCCAGGAGAAAAGCCTCACAGTGAGGGTGGAAAACAAGGAAAATGGGGGCGGCGGAGGTTTTATTCCTGGATTCAAGGCAATAACTCTGGTCGGTGTTGTGACGCTTAGTGCGGTGGTGCTTGCCTGGAGAAAACGCTCATAATGGATTGATTCTTTGGGGCCACGATGTTGCGGTCAGAGCGGATGAAAGAACTGAAGAGCCCCAGAAGCCAATTTGAGCTCATGATGCCAGCAGCTACGGTTATTCCAAGGCGACTGATTCCATTACGCCTTCTTTTCCTTTTTCGAGACAAGCTGCTTTGTGGAGGCAAAAATGGCCCCGCAGTCATTGCATCTAACGCTTTTATTTTTCATGATGGTGAGGTTGTCCGAGCCGCAGCCCGGGCATGCACGACCCTGGTGCCTCGGGGCGAATCTGCGGTGCCTCAGGAAATAAATCACATTCTTTCTGTAAACCCAGAGGTAAATAACTGCAATAACAGCAAGTATCACCAGCTCGGCAAAACATGTCCACTTTGATACCGTATCCTCAGACAGTGCCATCTTCATCGACCCCAACAGCTTTTTTCATTTTTTTCTCCAATCCAAGTCTCCCGACCATCTCTTTGTACCTGTTCCTTATTGTAACCTCGGTCACACCTGTTACCTCGGCGATCTCCCTTTGAGTACGCCTCTTATTCATCAGTGTGGTCGCTATATAGATAGCAGAAGCCGCCACACCTGTCGGACCACGCCCGGAGGTGAAATCTTGCTGTATTGCCATCTCTATGATCTTGATTGCCTTGAGCTCGACATCCCGCCCAAGCTCCAACATGCCGCAGAATCTCGGGATGTAATCTACGGGGGATGTGGGTTCGAGCGACATCTTGAGTTCCCGCATAAGGAGTCTGTAGGTTCTTCCGATATGCTTCCTGTTGACCGTGGATTCCTGTGCGATCTCATCCAGGGTTCTTGGGAGGTGATTCATTCGACAGGCCGCATACAGGGACGCGGCGGCCACGCTTTCGATGCTTCTTCCCCTTATAAGGTTTCTCTCTGCGGTCCGGGTGTATATCTGAGCTGCATCCTCCTTGACATATTTAGGAAGCTCCAGTCGAGCAGCAACCCTTCCGATCTCTTGGAATGCCAGCATCTTGTTACGCTCGATAGCTCCGCTTACACGGATTCTCCGCTGCCACTGCCTGAGCCTGTACATCTGTGAACGCTTCTTCATCGGCAGGAATGATCCGGAGGCATCCCTGTCCTTCCACCCGATCTCTGTACTGAGACCCTTGTCATGAAGCAAAGGATTTATTGGAGCACCTGTTCTGGCCCTTCTATCTCTCTCCTGGCTGTCAAAGGCCCTCCATTCCGGTCCTCTGTCTATCTGTTTCTCATTTATCACAAGCCCGCAGGATCCGCAGATCAATTCCCCTCGCGCATAATCACGGTAGAGTCTCCCCTGGCACTCTGGACACTCACGTTTCTCTTCCTGTTCCTTTGCCATGGCCTCACCTCATGTAGATCTCTTTGCCCATCATCTGGAGCAGGTCTTTCTTCCTGAATGGCCTTACGAGTGCGTATGGGAAGCTAACACTTCCGAAGATGTACACCACTTTTCCAACCTCGTTCTTTCGCCTATCATGTACCTTCTGATGAAAGGAAGGGAGTTTTTCAACCTTTACAAGGAATTCACCGGAGTGAGTGGTACCGCATATTTTGCCGATAATCTGCAATGATATTGCCCCTCGTTCTTAGGTGTATCTCAAAGCGGCTATTTTAGGACATTGAAGTGCTATAAAAGGCTTTTGTTCTTGCTTGGTAGTCCTGCAGAATTGATAACATTCAGCGGCATCCCCGAAAAGTCGAAAAAACCGAAAAGAAAACAATGCGAAAAAATATCAGGACTCAACAATAAGGAATGGACTCCATGATTGGAGCGGACTATGTTGTAACGTAGCGAGGGGGGTGTAAGAGGGGGGTATGAGAGGGGGGTGTGAGAGGGGGGTGTGAGAGGGGGTGGATTGGGGGTATGGAGAGCGTGGGCTTGGAGAGGATGGGAAAGTGGACTATGACAAGCTGAAGCCGATCGTCTATCTCTCGCCCTACTACACAATCCACGGTGAGGTGCCGGGCATTCACGGGTTTCCTAAGGAATAGGTTTGTCACCTCATTTCTTTTTTATACCACCCTCCCTATAAGTTTTCATCTTTATTGCCTCCAGTTGCGAATAAGCCCATTAAATATCTGTCCCTGGGGTGACAAAAGATATTTACAATTTAAATATTAAATGTCCTTTAGGGACACTTTCATAAGGAAAGTAAGACTGGTCTGGAGGTAGATATCAACCATCTATTCCCACCGGCTCGCCAGCCTGTGTGCCGCCCTTATGGGCTCAGGAAGCCTGAATCTTGAGCACCCGGCAACCGCCCTCAGTCCATCCTGGAACGAGACCCCCCCGCCCGGGGAAACAAATACCGGGTTCTTGACCTTCTTAGCATTGTATATGAAGGCATGGCCCAGAAGGTTACCATCATAATGAACCTCTGCTGCAATCCCTTTCCCTGTGCAATCCACACCAAATTCCAGCATCTCTCGAAATTCCCCGGTCGTACCGCAGAGCCTGGACTTGGCAACCCCTACCACCGGAAGTCCTGTGAGATGATAGAGATGGGCACCGATACCGCACCCTCTGGGATGAAGGATCCCGTTCCCGTCCGTCATCACGAGTTCGGGGACAATACCTTTCTGCTTCAATTGCTCGAGCACCCTGAGATAAACGGGAAGCTCACGATAGGAAAGATAGGTTGAGATGTAGGGGAAGTCCACCCTCCCCTCCACCACAACCTCCTCAATGACCTCGTCCTCCTCGAACAAAACTCCAGCCCCTCTTGCCTCCCGGTCATGGTATGAAATATCCAGGCCAAGGACTGTTTTGAAATCCCTGTGCTGTTCTTCAGGAATCACTATCTCCTGGCCAATCCTCTGCTGTTCCTCCCTCAGCGTCCTCAGGGGATAGGTCGTTTCAAAATCCCTGAAAAGGATTCCCTCAAAATCCCTCACCCTTCCGTCCTGAAAATACACCCCCTCTTTTCTCAGGAGGGCTATTTTCTTTTCTGTGTGTGGGCCGGCATAGCCTCCGGGGGCCCCATCCGACATTATCACCCTGTGGCACGGCACAACGATTGGTCTGGGGTTCCCCTTGAGGAGCTGCCCCACAGCTCGTGCGGCCCGACAATCCCCGAGGGCACAGGCCAGAAACTTGTAGGTGCTTATGCTTCCTTCAGGAATCTGCTTCACCAGCTCGTAGAAATATTCGTACAGGTCAGGGATCTGGAAAGAAGGTATCGTGTTAATATTACCACATCCATAGCTCTCCTTGGGAATCATGATTATTCATAAGCCTTTTGATAGGAAACGTACTCCATGGTTGTTGCGGATTATGTTACAACGTAGCGAGGGGGGTGGGCTTGGGGGGATGGGCTTGGAGTGGTGGATTGGGTGGACATGAGGAAATCTCTGATTTCCGAGTGCCGGTTGGCCGAAGGCCGATAAGGTGGGAGGAACCGAAGGTTGTGACCTCCGGTTGAGTGCAAAGCACTCGATAAGGCATGAGGAAGAATGAGGAACGAAGTTCTGAATTCTGTTTGAGGCTGAAAGGCTCGATAAAGCGAAGCTTCAGAGAGCGGTACAACCGGAGGTTGTTAACGCGTGATGCACGAAGTGCTGAGCGCCGTTTGGGCCGAAGGCCGACAAGGCCTGAGCAACCGAAGGTTGTGACCTCCGGTCAGCACGAAGTGCTGGCAAGGCGGGAGGAACCATCAAGTTCCGAGTTCCGTTTGGGCCGAAGGCCCGATAAGGTGGGAGGAACCGTCAGGTTCCGACCTCCGGTCAGCACGAAGTGCTGGCAAGGCATTCCTCCTATCATCCGTTCAATTCAGAATGCTGGCTATTAAAAAAAAG
>DAOVMN010000507.1 GCA_030630685.1 Thermoplasmata archaeon
CTGAACAATCTCGGAGAAAGCCCTGTGGAGATCACGGGCATTTCCTTTGCACAGGATTCAACTGCAACTGAAGATGATATCGAGAGGGTGGAACTCCACCAGAACGAGCAGATAGTTCAAGGCGATCTTCATGGGAATCTGATCGGGTTCCCCGAGCTTGTCCTCCAGGTAGAGTCCACCCTATCTCTTGACCTTGTCCTCACCCTATCATCCCAGGCCGAAAACGGGCATGCGATCTTACTTGGACTTGCCGAGGTCGAAACCAACGCAGGTGTAACATTCTCCGGGGGAAGGGTGGCCGCATACATCTCGAGGGCACCCGGGGTCCCGGTTGTGGACGGTTTATTCGAGGAATGGACCAACCCGATGAAGGATGAGAAAGGTGACGCCTCGAACCCGAACGTGGACATCACGAATTACGACTCCCTCCAGCAAAGCAGCAATGCCTATTTCTACCTCAAGGTGGACGGTGAAATCCTCGCGGGAGTAAGGGTTCCGGCCATTAGGACGATGAACGAGCCCTCCGTGGGGGATACAGAAGAACCGGCTGATTCCGAGCCAGGGGACGTAATAATAGACGACACCCCGTTACCCGTGGAGACGAACGAGGATACCATCTACATCTTTTTGGACACCGAACCAGGCGGGTACGAGAACTACCACATCCAGTTCGGAGCAGATTACCTGATTGAGATCAAGGGACAACACGGTGAAATCCTTTCAACCAGATCCCTCCGTTTTAGGGGTGCCAATGAAAACATATGGTCGTGGGAATATATAGGGGATACTGAAGCAGCCTGCTATAAATCTGAGATCGAAGCAAGCATAGATATAGGTATAATTAATAACGTATATTTCCATATAGTAAGCTGGAACGACGAGGAGGAGGATACTATCTCGGAGCCTATAAGCATGGATGAGGTTGACGGGGGAGGGGTCAGGACGATTGACATCCCCGGCTCCAGCGGTGAAGAACATGGTTATGCCCTGACCACCGGCGACTTTAATAATGACGATTATACGGATCTTGCGGTAGGGGCTCCAGCCCACAACCCGGGCGGGAAATCCGATGCAGGAGCAGTATATATTTACTATGGCAATGGGAGTGGACTCGATACCACAGCAGATATTACAATTACCGGAGCATATGCAGGGATACGATTTGGGGAGAAGCTTGCGATCGGGAATTTTGATGGAGATGAAGATGCCGATGATCTGGTGATCGCAGCCCCGAGTTGGAACAGCAACCGCGGGAGGGTGTTTATCTTTTACGATGGTGGCACAAACGGTACAAGCAATAACGCTGACGTTAATCTTACGGGTGGAGACCTTCAAGGACAGAAATTCGGGACAGCACTTGCGGCAGGAGATCTCGATGGTGATTCGGACGCTGATGACCTCGCGGTCGGTGCACCAAACTATGGATCAAGTACCAATGGAA
>DAOVMN010000091.1 GCA_030630685.1 Thermoplasmata archaeon
ATCGTCGTTTCTCGTCATGGGGGAATCTGCTCCACCCACGATTGTCGGACTCCAGTTGTCGCTGGTGCTAGTGGCTACTGTTGAAGGCATGGACACTAGTCCCGTAGCTGGAACTCGCTGGTGTTCACCACCTCCACCCCAATACTATCCACCACCTCCTTCAGACCCATACTACCAGCAAATTCCGCCCCCACAGTATCCATACTATCAGCAAGCTCCGCCCTCACAGCATCCACCATCGCCCTCACGGTATCCACCACCGCTACCCTCACAACATCAACAGCCTCCACGATACCCACCACCACAGCGCCCGCCGCCGGAATATGCCCGGAAATATTATGACGTTCCTTCACGGAGCAGGGGGAATGGATATACAGGCGAGGATGAAGAAAACGGCAGAGAGAAAGAGCAGGGAGGGGAGGATGGATGAGGGTATTCCCTTTGAAAGGTTCGTGGATAGTGATCCTGTCGGCTTTTCTTATCATTGCCTCGGGATTTGTGATTTTGGCGGTTAGTATTATTCCCACAGAAAAGGACGAGAAAAGCTCTGAGATCAGGATGAAAGAAGGTGGGTTCTGGGTTGAGCAGTTCCCGGATGTGGGATTTGGTTCGGAGATGTCGATCTCTGTGGATTTTCGCACAGACAATGGAGGGGGTAACGGAATCTCTCTCTACTTTATGGATGAAGACAACCACGACGAATTCATGGAATGGGTGGAAAAAGAGAACAACACCACAGCCGCAGAGAAGCTGAACGAGCTGGAGTTCATCTGTAAGAGGAACTGCTCCAAGGACTGCGAATTCGATCTTTCTGTCGAGGATGATGGTGACGTGTACTTGGTCGTCGTGAACCATGGCGAGGCAAAGGACCTAACCCTTACCGTAAAGACAACCATGGATATGGAATCCGGGGTGTGTTTTGCCGTATTTTTCATCCTCGGTCTTATCGGCGTGCTCGTGATAAGGGCGGCCCTCCAGATAGAGGATAGGCCCCCCGAGAATTTTGGAGGGTTTGAATCTTGACCTCTCGGGAGGGCACTCATGTCCAACGCCTATGCTTGGATGCGCTTGCTCTACGGTAGAGCACGTGCTTTTAAGCGTGGGCCTGGGTAAGTACAATTTTCCGACACCGCTTCCAGCGATACCCTCCCCGCCAACCAGACTATTCTCTCGGAGGGACGTGGGGGACCCGCCCATTCTTTGGTGGAAAAGCGTACCTCGAGCGCAGGAGTATAACGAATGCAACGATGGAGAATATGGGTGAAACAATTCCCAGTCCAAAGGAAAATATTCCCACTATCGAAGAGAGAACACAAAAGGCATAGTACTTCCTCTTACGTACTGCAATCCCCCCCAGGAACGAGATCGTGGAGCAGATGATTATGAAGGTGGGGAACGTATATATCCCGTTTTCAATGGAGTCGTCTATCTTCTCCTCCGACGTATTGTTCCCAGCCGCCTTGTGAAGGGTAAAATCCTTTTTATTATCCGTTTCCGAAATACCCTCCGGCATCAATGTAAACCTGTAGTATATGACGCGATAACCCTGGGTATAGATGCGCAAGGTGTGTGTCCCCGACTCCAGCTCTCGAAAGGAGAATCTCCCTTCGGCATCCGTGGTTGTGGTGATATTCTTTTTCATTAACCTGACCTCTGCCCCCTCAACAGGATTACCATCAGCATCCATCACCCTTCCATCCATGGTCATATCATCGAACCCGCCGCTTAGGGAAAGATGGAAAATATAGAACACCAGGATGGCGGTCAATACCCCGAGCACAGCGGAAAGGATCAGGAGTTTCCCTGCCCAGGCAGGATTCCTGAAGAATGGTATTTTAGGGTAAGGAAATGGATAAGGATACGGATACTGGGGCATCCCTGGATGGTATCCTGGGACGGGGGGGCCGTTGGGGTAGGGGACGTCCTGCGGCTGGGCCCAGGGTGGAAACGGAGTGGTTCCAGGCGGAATCGGGGGGTACCGCGGGGGCGGATACCTACGATCTGGCCAGGGAGGTATCTCACTCTTTCTTTCCTCAGCCTTTTTCTCCTCTTTTACCACCTCTTTCCTTTTCTCCTCCGTTACCGCCTCTTTCCTTTTCTCCTCCTTTACCACCTCTTTCCTTTTCTCCTCCGTTACCACCTCTTTCCTTTTCTCCTCGGGTCCAACTCTTTTCCCGGGTTTCGTGATTTCTTCCTTCTTTGCTCCCTTCACCTCTCCTGCTTCCTTCTCTGCCCTCTTTATCTCCTCTATGAGCTTTTCAACCTCCTTTTTTTCTCTCTCGGAAATGGGAGGCGGTGCCCTCGCAGGGGCGGGGGAATGCCTGCCCGGGGTCCCTTTTTTGGGCGGGGTGGGCCTGGGGCCTATGAGCTTCCCTCTGGAGTCCATCTGGAACTCCTTTCCGCAGGAGCTGCAGTTCACCTTGAACTCGGAATCCTTCTCGGCCTGAAAAACCGTCAGCTTATTTTCAGTGTTGCAGTAAGGACATGAGACCTTGATTGTTTTCATTAATTTACCATTCCCACCTTGATATTAAGTTTTTCTCCGGCGCTGGTTTTCAGCAGAAATCCCAATCCTCGCTTCGAGCCCTCGCCAATAACCAAGGGCATCCGTTATGCAATCCGGGATGTGGTGGAGGCCAATAAGCTGAAGAAGGCTGGCCCTTTAACCTAACTTCCAAATTGTGCGCTTAGGCACCCAGGAATGCCTGTGGATCAAGTCCCAGCCCGATAATCCAAAACTCCCAACTCAATCCCGAAGTAGCCACGGTCCCTATTTTATTCCCGCTCCCATTGCCGTGCCCTTTGCTGCACCTTTCACTAATTTTCAACTAATGATCTCTTCCAGCCTATCCTGTTTTATCCCTTCCTTGATCTCCATAGCGATCCTCTGGCCTGTGGAGAGCCCGGGCATGATAAATTCCGAATACGGAGAACCGCTGATGAACGGGTTGGTACCGGCAACGATCCTTGCAGACATCTCGAACACCTTGAACTCCAACCGGTCTGTTACAACGGATTCCAGGCAGAAGCTCCCGATCATCCCGCCCATCAGTTTTAGGGAGCGCTCCACCACCTTCTCCCCCATCTCCATCACCTCGGGCATAAGGGACTCCCTGATCACCACGGGGACATTGCCGGTCACCACGAAGGTGGGATAGATACCCTGGGCCTTGAGATGCTCCTGGCTTCCGAGCTTGTACATCTCATCGATGTTGGTCTCATCCCGTCGGTCGATGCTGAGAAGCTGGAGGCTGCCCCTGCTCAACCTGTACCCGTCTTCAATGAGTGGGGAGTAGAAATAGTGGAGGTAATAACGGGTGCCAATGATGTACTCCTGGATGGTATACTTCTGGCTTCTGTCGATGCCCTTCCAGAACTCCTCTGGTGTGCGGGCGATAAAGAAGCCCCTTCCGCCCCTGGCACCGTCGTATTTCACAAGGACCGGAACATCGATATCATCGGGAGATTCGAAGAGCTTTGGCATGGATATCCCGGCGCCTTCGAGCCACACTCGTTCCATGGCCCTGTCGGATTCCCATTTGAGTATCCGGCGGTTTCCGAAGGTGGGGACAGGGAGGGATTCGAACTCCTTGATGCCGAGGTATTCTACCATGGAGCCATGAGGGATTATTATGACATTTTTCTCGATGAGCTCTTCTGCATGGCCCCTGAGCTCTTTGTAATCATTAAGAACAAGAAAGTCATCAGGCTTTGCAAGGGGGAAGGCGTCATAGATCCGCGTGCGGCCCTTGAGGGCGATGCCGAGTGTTTTGAATCCTTCTTTTCTTGCACCATGGAATATCTGGAGACTGCTGTGGGAACAGACAGTCGCGATGGTGATGCTCTTTTTGTTATAGCCCCTGAGAATTTCGGGGATGGAAAACGAGTTCGACATGAAAGGTAAACATTGGGGCAGATATAATTGCTTTTTGGTGGCAGCCCCTGAAGGTAGGGATCTGATGAACTCTGCTGCTTTTCTGGTGAATTCAATCTCGCACATCGATCAACAACCCGGAACGCCTTGGTCAACCATCGATCCCACGGACAACCATAAATACCCCAATCCAACCTCCCGGTCCGATGAAGCTCGGCCTAAAGATCAGATACAGCGAACCTCCAGGCATCCCTGGTTTCACCCCCCGGATGGTGGAACTCCACTTAGCAGATGAGGACCTTACCAAGCACTGGAACGAGATCATCGATACATTCTCCACCTTCCCGGACATGCCCGTGGTGATCCACGCCCCGCAGAACCTTTATCTGCCCATAAAGAAGAGACCCCTGGTAGACATCTCCAGCCTTCAGGATAAGCAGCGCACAATGAGCTTGGACGTGGTAAGAAAAACCCTCGAACTCTCGGGAGAGATCGAAGCGGATTACGTGGTAGCCCATCCAGGAGGCATCACGCCCGAGCCTGCACCGAAAAAGGAGGGATTCGTTTTTAGGTTGATCTCCTCGCTCGAGGAACTTGAGAAGGACTACAACACGCGGGAGATTCTCATGGAGAACATGCCCTGGTTCTACTGGATGTGGGGCGAGGAAGAGAGATGGTACAGCAGCATCCTGCTTACCCCCGAAGATTTTCAACCAGTGCTGGAGTACACCAATGTGGTGCTGGACATCTGCCACGCCTACCTCTCGACGGAGGAGGGAAGCAACGATGCCATATTCTCATTTTTCAGGAAGCTGCGGGGTCGGATCAAGCACATCCACCTATCGGATGCCGCTGCACCGGACAGGAGGGACTCCAGTTCGGGGAAGGCGAGATCGAGCTTCGCAGGGTCTTCAGGTACATCCTTGACTTGGAGGTGACCGCAATCCCCGAGATAAAAGGTGCCCACCTGAATGACAGGGAAGGATTCCGGGAGGCAATTAAGAGGTTCAACGATATCCTGCAGATGGTGGTGTAGCAACATTAGTTCTCGAAGATTTTCTACGGTAACCTCCAAGCCCCTCCATCAGTGGTATTCGATTCCGTTGGGGCCTAAGGCATCTCGCAGGTCTCCGCCCTTGAAGTGCTCGAACTTGAAGGCAGGGAAGCGGCGGGTGTCCACAAGGATCTCGATCCTGTGCCCCTCAATTCCAGATGCCCCATCAGATAATTTTATATTCCTTCAACATCTCCATTTCATATCCAAGAGAATAGATTGCTTTTCTATCCTCTCTGGACCGCTTTAAAATCTCAGGAGACGATTTGATCTTTTCGGAGTTCAGATTTCTGTTGAGGTATGAGGTCTTGAACCCTGTTTCTTTGATCAAACTTGAACTGCTTGGACCGGAGGGGCCACATCTGGATATTCCCCTGATTATTTTCTGAAGCGGGCGGGTCAGGCCCTCGTAGGTCTCCTTTGCCCGTTCGACCATTATTATTTCCACATCAGCAAGATTATGCACTCGCACGGAATGACCATCATCGACCATTCCCTGGAAAATCCTATGAAGGAAATTGAATGCCCATCGGATGTCCCCTTTACTTTTCAAATGGATATATTTCACCACATCATCGTCAAGAGGAAATATCGGTTCAATCTTTTTTTTGTTCTTTATGGAAAAGTGATCCAGCCTGATATTCACCGCATTCTGAAATTCATGGAGGTTCAATGGGGGGATTACAATACTGTTCCCGGCCAGCGACCTCAGTCTTCCCGACTCCGAAAGCGTTCTTCTAAGGCCCAGATCCCCGATAAAGAAGTAGAGCGAATTGAGGAAGGTAAGGTCGCGCAGGGATTCAATGCCTTCTTTGATTGATTCAGATCTAATCTTTGAGGATTCCAGATTTTCAATGGAAATAAGAAATCTCTTCCCTGCCTTGTCGAAGACCTTCCTATCGATCTCTAAAATCTTGCTGCCGATAATGCCGGTAGTAATATTTTCTCTTTCCTTTTGGGTTTCGCTTTTGTGGCGGGAGCCACGAAGAATCGAGGGTAACGAAACCGAGATCTCTCTTCCCTTCTCAACTCCCCTTATCTGTGTGATTTTATGAACTTCATTTCTAACATCCTTTGGGACAACTCCTGGTCGTTCAACTGCCTCCACCATTCTATGCATTATATCCAGCAAGAGATCACGGGGTGAGGTGGATGAAACGAAATCAATCTTTTTAGCAACGATAAAGTCTTCTCTTACTTTTTCGACCTCAAGGGCAACGCGATTAAAGAAGGTTGATTTCCCGATACCAAAGTCCTTTCCCTCGATACATACTGCCCCTATCCCGCTGTTAAGAGTACTTATGAATTTTCTTCTCTCCTTTCTTCTGCCAACAAACAGTGTGGTAAGCAGTTCCTCTTTGATCAGTTCGTTGGAATAATAGGGATTTCCACTAAATCCCCAGTTGTTAAACATATTATTATGGTAAGCCTTTAATTCATCATCATCCGATAAACCGGTATGTTTTTTATGCCTCATTGCTCGTTAGGAACAGATTGTAACATTTAAACCTTTTGTTAAACACCTTCAACAGTTAATCAAATTTCGAAGTATATCTTCAAATCGAGGAAGACCATTTTCAGCATTATTTTGGGTAATGTTGCAATAATTAAAAAAAGACCTATTTTTGGGTATTTTACTTTTAGAATCATAATAAAACAATCTTAAACATTATGTGTAAATTAAACATTTCCTCAAACAATTCAACAGAAGGGTCCAAAAAATCAAACCTTTCATCACTTTACTAAAAACCTATAATAACTGAGGGGAACTACTTTCAGGATTATCTCAAGATGTTTAAATAATGTAACATTAAACAGGATAAAATATAAATACCATCGCAATCTTTAGGTACCTCCATGAAATACATAAGAGACCCCCTTTATGGGGACATCAAATTAATGGACGAGGAATTCAGGCTTCTCAATACCTTCGAGATGCAGAGGTTGACCAGAATAAAGCAGCTCGGATTAAAATACCTTGTTTATCCAGGAGCAACACATACCCGTTTCGAGCACAGCCTCGGTGTAAGGTATCTTGCTGAACTTGTTCTACACAGGTCGGGAATTTTTAATGCATTCTCAAAAGAAGAAAAACGAATATTTTTCTTAGCAGCCCTGCTCCATGACGTTTCCCATCCATGCTTTTCCCATGAACTGGAAGGGCTTGAATTTTTCCACAGTCATGAAACCATGAGAGAACACATTCTTAAGGGGGGGATTAAAGACAGCTTGGTCAACCTGATGATTTTTACAGATGAAGAAATACGAAAGGACAGAATAAGATTCATTGAGGATGTCCTTAAAGAACAAACCATTGAGGAGTTGTTGGAGTTTTTCAGTTGCAAGGAGTCTGTTTTGTATTCCTTGCTGGATAGTGATACCATAGATGTGGATAAGCTGGATTACCTGAAAAGGGATCCATACTATCTCGGTCTTCCCTCTGCAAATTATGATGAGAGGATCTACAGCGCATTCCGGATAACAGAGGATACTGGCGGAAACAGGGTCCTTAGTTTTTCAGATGATGATACCTCTCTCGAGGCGATTAATTCGGTGCTTCACGCAAGATATTGTCTCTACAAGATTGCTTATCTACACCATACCGTCCTGATTGCAGATTCGATGCTTTTTGATGCGGTTAAGGGGTTCCATATGGGGAGAACGGGAACAATGGACCTGCCGTTTGTTACCGGAGACGGTGAGTATCTTGAATATCTGAAAAGAGGTATAACGATAAAAAGGGGAGATAAATATGAAGAGATATCCTCCCCTCCAGAGGTGAAAAGTATAATTAACAGACTCCTATCGAGGAATCTATATAAAAGAGCTTTTGTTCTGGATAACTCGGATTTTTATGCAAAAAGGAGAGTAGTGCAGATGGAGAAAGATCGAGACTTTGAGAATGATTTTATAAAATTATTTGACGAAGAGGACAAGGTGATGCC
>DAOVMN010000324.1 GCA_030630685.1 Thermoplasmata archaeon
GGAAAACATCTGGATGGGAAATTCAAATTCTGCACGGATTGTGGATTTGAAAGGGGTAAAGAATAGTGTGGAGGCCGAGCATCTACTGAAGATTTACCCCTCTGAATGCCTGTTGTGTTTCCTTTTTTCCGATTTTCCTTCCTACCCCCGTTCCCCTCAACCTCTCGGTACCCTGATGTCCTTTACAGTAAGATCCACCCTCAGTTTGAAATCCCCTATATGGATGAGCATATCCCCGTAAATATGAGCCATTAGGTCATCATCCACGTTGTACTCATCGTTCAGCCTGACGCAATGCTCGAGCGAGTTTGAATGAATCGTTGCCTCCTTCTTTGTTGAGCTACCAGCCTCGAGCACCAGCCTTGGATCAAGCTTCTCGTTCACCGTGTCCAGGTAGATGTTATATTTAGCGGGATAGGACGCCACAAAGGGAATACCAGAGACATCGTTGTCGTCGTAATGCACATCGTAATTGAGCTCGGACACCTCGATCGTGAAGGTGGTCGGGTTGTTGAGCGTGACCTCCACCTGGACCTTCAAGGCAAGAGGAGAAATGGAAACAGACAGCACCTTGACCTTCACATCGGAGATAAGGGACTCCGTGATGCCCGGAAGAACAACGCTCTGATCGAGACCTTCGACGATACTGCCGATTAAACTGTCAGATACATTCTCTGCCGCCCGTATCCCGAAGTCCTGGTCAACACCATTGATGTGGTTGGAAACGATCGTGCCCAGTGTGTCCTCGTCTCCTCGCAAGGTCATCCGTGCTACGGGATAGTTGAGCCCGGGCTCCATGGTAAAAGGCTCCAACACCACGTCCCCCACATCCGTTTCCCCATCCATCACATCAAAATACAGCGTATCGAGATTCACCCTGATGTCCGTGGGGTTGTACAAGGTGAGGTTGAGCCCAAGGACAAGATGGTCTTTGTAGCTCTCGAGCAGCATAAGCCCACCCGTCTCGACAGACAGTTCTCCGGTGGTGTGGAGGGTAGTAACAAAGTCCAGGTCATCCATGATGGACGGGAGGAAAGAAGAGGAGTTTGCCTGGCTGCCGTTGATGGTAAGACTGACATTCTTTCCGTTAAAGAGGGAATTGGCGATCTCGATCAGAACCCGAGGCTCGGAAGGCCGGACACGGGCAGTGTAGTTTATAGAGCCCTGTCCCTTTTTGAGGGTCAGGTTCGTGAGGTTCGCCCGTTCGAGAAAGGTCTCATTGTAGAACACATCAAAGGAAATATCGGTGAGGATGCCTAACAGGTCGGTGGGATTTGTGAAGACCACCTGAACAGAGATATCGATGAAATCCTCGGCTATGTGCTTGATATAGATATCCTTAAGCTCGATCTCCACCGAACCAGTGGTAGTTAAAGGAATCTCAAGAGACAGGTGCTCGACGATATGGGAAAGGAACCCGCTTGAGTTCCCTGGACTCCCATCGGCCCTCAGGGTTACGTTTGTGCCGGAAACCAGTTTTTTCAGCATCCCTGTGACCGGTTCCGGATTATGAATGTAAAGAAGGGTGGAGAGATTCAGGAGCTTTTGTCCCTGCGGCAGAGAGACCTGCTCAAGATAGGCATAGCCTATGTAGGTATCGTTCTCGAATATGTCAAAGGAAAGATTGGAAAGGATGCCCTTCAAACAGGTGGGGTTCTCCACCTCTATGAGCACTGAGATGTTCATCATGTCCTTGCCCACGTTATTTATATACAATCCATTGAAGGACAGGTTAAGCGAGCCGTTGGTGGTGAGATTTACCTGAAGAGACAGGTTGGCAAGGATCTTTGAGAGGAACGAGGAGGAATGTTCCGTGTTGCCCTTGAGGGTGAGGGTGGCGTTTGTGCCGTTGATGAGTTTGCCTATCATGTCTCCAAGTGCCGAATCGTTGGAGGGATAAATAACAGCCGGGAGCCTGAGGGAAAAGTTACCTCTCTCGAACAGCACCTTCTCAAGCTCGGCTCTAACAAGGAACTCTCCTTCATAAAAGACATCGAATGTGAGGTTCGAGAGGATGCCGTGGATCGATGTCGGGTTCACACCTTCCACAAGCAGGGAAAGACGGGCCTTGTTCTCCCCTATTTCCTCGATGTACATGTCTTTTAGAGAAATGCTCATTGGTCCCGACGTTGTGAGGTTGAGGGTGAGGTTGACATCAGAAAGTATTCTCGAGATAAAGGAACTGGAATTGGCACCGCTGCCCTGAACGACCATGGACACATTCTCACCTTCAAAAAGACGTTTTATCATCTCCCGGAGAGGCGTCGGGTCATCGGGCGCGATTTCCGTTGTGAGGTTCAGATGGTTCGTTCCCTGGAGAAGTTCCACTTCATGGAGAACAGCGTCACTCATATACGTGCCGTTGTAATATATGGAAAAGGCAAGGTCTGTGAGGATCCCCTGGATCGGGGCCGGGTTCTCCACCTCGAGTTCAAAGGAAAGGCTCATGCCGGTGTCCCAGACCTGGTTTAGGAATATGTCCTCGAGATCGATGGTCAGTGGGCCAGTGGTATTCAAAGAGACCTCGAACTCCACGTCCTCGAGAATCTGTGAGATGAGGCTCGATTCCCCGGTGCTGCCGTTGACGGTCAGTGTCACATTATGACCAGCTAAGAGTTCTTCCATCATGTCCGAAAGTGCGTCGTTCCCCTGATCGTGAACCCAGGTTGTAAGATTGAGCCGATTCATTCCCCTGCCGAGGCCAATCTCCCGGAAGAAGATGTTATCTATAAAACGCTCCTCGTAGTAAGCCCCGAAGGAGAGGTTGGTGATGAGACCGCCGAGCAGCGAGGGGTTATCGATCTCCAGTTTCAGGGCGAGCTGAAGAGCATCTTCTTTCGCCTGGTTCAGGTAAAGATTTTTCAGGGAAAGGGTCATTGGTCCCGACGTTGTGAGGTTGAGGGTAAAATTGACATCTGAAAGGATCCTCGAGAGAAAGGAACTCGAGTTGAGAGTGCTGCCCTGGACGACCATGGACACGTTTTCACCATCGAGCAGATTGTTCATCATCTCCCTGAGAGGCGTCGGATCATCCGGGGAAATCTCTGTGGATATATTGAAATGGTTCATTCCCCGGGCAAGCTCTATCCCCTGCATGAGGGCATCACTTATATACGTGCCGTTGTAATAGATGGAAAAGGCAAGGTCCGAGAGGATTCCTTTGATTGGCGTGGGGTTGTTCGCCTCCAGTTTCAGGGAGAGGTCCATGCCGCTGTCCCACACCTGGTTTACGAATATGTCGCTGAGATCGATGGTCAGTGGGCCCGTGGTATTTAGATAAACCTCGAACTCCACGTCCTCGAGAATCCGGGAGATGAGGCTCGATTCCCCGGTGCTGCCGTTGACGGTCAA
>DAOVMN010000158.1 GCA_030630685.1 Thermoplasmata archaeon
ATTCCGGATATCGATGGATTTTTCATATTATTCAGTGAAAAGTTATTTTACACCTACCATCATACATTTGGGCATTCTTATTTGTTTGGTATCCCGATTGCATTGACCGCAGGCTATTTTGCAGAGGATAAAAAGAAGGTTATTTTAGGCTCTCTCGGAGCTTTTACAATCCATCTCATTGCTGATATCTTTGGATCCAATTGGCCAATTCCTCCACTCTATCCACTATCACATTATAGTCTAACCTCGACGCAATACCTTTCACACCATATAATATATGATGTCATCAATCCGGTAGTAACTGTAGCTGCACTTATTGCAATACTGATTATTATGTACTATAAAGGATTATCACCTGTAGAATTCATCTCAGAGAAAATCGATAGAAGATTGGTAGGCCTTTACATCTACCCACTAAAATATAGATGTGAGATTTGTGGGAAAAGGGCATTTATTGAAT
Source organism: Thermoplasmata archaeon (assembly GCA_030630685.1). Taxonomy (GTDB): domain Archaea; phylum Thermoplasmatota; class DAOVMN01; order DAOVMN01; family DAOVMN01; genus DAOVMN01. The sequence continues at coordinate 461 of DAOVMN010000158.1, forward strand.
GTGCCGAATGCAAGAGGAAAGTGTGTTCGGAACATATAGGTCGTTTCTTCAAATGGAGATGTTCTGGTTGTGAAAGAACAAAAGAATAATTTTGGGATGCTTCCAAATTCAGTTACTGCCCCCCTCCCCCGTCCATGGTTTTTTTCCTGACCCTTTGATGACGCTGTGACTTTTTCCCGAAAGGAATGAACATGCCCATTTTGTTACAGCAACCTCGGTTTTGTTACAAATAGTGCTCAGGAAGTAAGAGAATATATTAAGGAAAGGCGATAGTAATCTCCACGGAACGTACCTAAATTAAACAATCGGAGTCATTACCATGAGAAAAGCCGTGTTGAGTACAATTCTCTTGCTTTTGCTTGTTCTACCGGGCTGTGCTATGGTTGCAGAAGGAGACGGAATGATAATACCGACGCAACCCTTTATCCCATTGGAACCTCTCTATATCCAAGGATACCCTGAGATAGAATACCATAATGTCACGGTCTCGATTGATGAGCAATATGCACAAACATTCGTGGACCAGAGTTTCTACAATCCATACAATGAATCCATGAACGGCACCTACGTTTTTCCAGTTCCCGAAGGTGCTATGATATCGAATTTTGAGCTGATCATAGATGGAGAAACATACGAAGCACAGATCATGGATGAGAATGAGGCAAAGGAATTTTTCCGTGAAGCGGTAAGTGAAAGAAAGGATGCTTCCTTATTGGAATACATTAATCGAGACCTGTTTTCCTATAAGGTATCAATACCTGCAAAAAGCAGCAGGCAAATCTGTTTACAGTACGAGGAATTCCTTCCCATGCACGGTGGCATGTACAGGTATGCCTATACTCTGGGCACAGAAAAGTATTCTTCTGCTCCTATTAACTATGTTACGGTGTCGGTGAATATTATCTCTGAGAAAGGAATCGAAACCATTTATTCTCCCACTCACGATATCATTGTCGAGAGAAAAGATTCCAGGAATGTCAGGATAATTTACGAGGCAAGAAACGCACGACCAGATAAGGACATCGAAATCTATTACTCTCTTTCAAATAACCCCTTTGGAGCAGGTTTCTTGAATTACGTCGATGATGAAGATGGGTACTTTTTGTTTATGTTCTCTCCAAATCCGGATCAATTCCAGGAAAACATCGTGCCTAAAGACATTGTTTTTGTGATCGATGAATCCGGCAGTATGAGGGGGGACAAGATCGTGCAAGCAAAGGATGCATTGAAGCTCATTTTGCAGCAATTGCATGAGGAAGATAGATTCACCATCGTACCTTTCAGCACTCACGTCAGGAAGTTTTCCCAACTACTGAAAGTAGCGAATAGCTCAAACATAATCGATGCAACCCGCTATGTAGATGGCATTCGAGCATCCGGTGGAACAAATATCAACCAGGCGTTGTTAGATGCACTGAATATCCTTCGCAATACCGCAAAATCAGAATCTGTGAAGGTAATTGTTTTCCTTACGGATGGTAAACCTACCTCTGGCGTAACCGGTGAAGATGACATCGTTAACAATGTGAGAAATGCAAATGTTGAACATGAGGTGGATGCACGAATCTTTGCCTTCGGTGTGGGATATAACGTCAATACACACCTGCTCGACAAGATATCATCGCAAAACCATGGTGCTACTATTTATGTGACACCGGATGAGAGCATTGAAATGGCACTCACGGATTTTTACGGACAGATTTCATCCCCTGTTTTAACAGACATTACCTTAGATTTCACAGGGATAAATGTTTTTGAGACCTATCCCGATGTTTTACCGGATGTGTTCAAAGGCTCTCAGATAACACTCGCAGGAAGATATTCACAGGCTGAGAATATCAGGGTTTATTTGAATGGGACAACACGGGAAGGAAGGGCCGAGTATACCTTCGAATTCGATGTGGACGACACGAAACCCCATGATTTTGTGCCCAGGTTATGGGCTACCAGAAAGATCGGTTATCTCTTGGATGAGATCAGGTTGGAGGGGGAAACAGAAGAACTGGTAGATGAAATTAAAGAGCTTGGTCTTGAATTCGGCATCGTCACTCCCTATACGTCCATGCTCATTCAAGCAGAAAGCGGTTCCGTGACCGATGGGATGGATAACACCTTCAGCCTTCATGCGGATTCCGGCAAGGAATCTGTTGATGTAGCCAAGGGGATACGTTATTACGGTTATGCCGAGAGGGCAGATGTCGCTGTAGGTGGAAACATCGTTGTCAGTGGAACGAAAACCTTTGCCGACGTAAACGGAACATACGTTGACCTGAGCTTGCTTGGAAATATTATCACAATACACCTTGGAGATATGACCACAGAGGAATGGCTCGCCTCAAACATTAACATCACACATCATGTTCTCTTTGGTTCTGATGAATACTTTGCGTTGGGAGAGAACAAGGGCCTGGGGCAGATATTGGCTATTGGGCCAGAAATCGTGTTTGAAGATGATGGGAAGGTCATCTACATCTCATCCCATTCTTTGAACATTAGCAATCTCACTGCTTCTGTCGTGGAATCATCGGTAACCATAAGTTGGAATACAAATGAGCCCACTACCGGTTTTGTTGCGTTCAGGGTTGTTGGCACCAACACATGGATAATTCACCAAGACAATGATCTCAAGACAAACCATAGTATTCTCATAACCGGTCTCGAAGAGGATTTCTATGAATATTATGTAAGTTCCACTGATGCATACGGGAACACAACTGTCGATAGTGCAGGAAGTGCCTTTCATAAATTTATCATTGGGAATCCGATACCATTCGTTATCAGTAATGTTGTTGTCGAAGTGGAGGAGAATGTTATCATTAGTTGGGATACCAATATCCCTGCCTCTGGCACGGTATATTATAGGGTCAAGGGTACAACCGAATGGCGGATTTTGTTGAGGATTTGGACCGGAACATATCATACAAAGCACGAAATTGTTCTTTCCCTTGATCCAGGTGATTATGAGTTCCGTTCTGTCGTTGAGATCGATGGGAACATCACGTTCCTTTCCCTTGATGCCGGAGAGTATGAGTTCTATGTGAGTTGTTACGATAGAGAAGGAAGAAATCGAATAGATGACAACGAGGGAGATTATTATTCATTCAGTCCGGCGGATACAACCGACGTTGAGAGTGAAAATGTCCAGGCTGAGTTTTCTATAGCCTATTTGATCATCCCATTCGTGCTCTTTCTTGCTGCAGCAGTGTACGTAGGGGTCTGGAAGAATGAACTTGCCCGGATGTCTAACATTCATGATCTGAGCGTACTGGAGAAGCACATCGAACACTTTTACTCAAACCCAGCAATGGTCTTTCGATTGGCAAAAGATCTAAGAATCGTAAAATGTCCCGATTGCGGAAGACCATTTATCTCGACACATAAGAAACATAAATGTTATTGGTGCGGGAGATCAAATAATTGAACAGAGGCACACAACAACTATGAAGTTATTTTCTTGGTGATAGTGTTATCCACTCTACTGAACTTATTTTGTGTGCTGCATTCCCCCTCACAAGGAATACGCGGGTGGGGCGGTTTTGAGGTGCAGGTTCCAATTCCTAATCAGGCTTTTAGGGTCCTTATTCAATGCCCCCGGTGTCCCCATTTTTCTACCTTCCTCATCATCTTTCTGGGTTTGTTCCAATACAGCGATCTCAACTTTTCCTGACACTCCAATGATCCTGTGGCTTTTCTTGGAAAAACGGCACGCTCATTTTGTTACAGCAACCTCGGTTTTGTTACAAATAGTGCTCAGGAAGTGAGAGGATATATTAAGCGGCGGTGTAATTGCCCAGACACCAAAAACGGAAGTGAACCCATGAACAGAAAGAACCAGCTTTTCAGCAAGCTTTTTGCCCTTCTTCTCGTGGGCCTGTTCTTCGGAACAGCCCTGACCGTCCTTGCCGGGAATGGCAGTGGCGATAACGAGGAGAGGGAAGACTATGGAGTTGTTCTTACACTAAACGAAACAGAGAGAACGATTCCCAGGGATGAGACTGCCACATACAAAGGCAGTATCAAGAACATAGGAAAGAACGATGACACCTACCAGATCTCCTTTGGTGGAAAGGACTATGGCAAAGAAGGGATCACCGTGGAACTCGTCGGGAGAGACGACGAGACCGTAGACCCGAACGACCTCCCGCTCGAGGCTGGAGAAGAGTTCGCCTTCCTCTTGCATATAACCATAGACAAGGAAGAAGGCAGCTACGAGATCTCGATGATGGTAAAGTCGAAGACCGATGAGAATGTCTGGGATGCCGTCAAGACAAAGACGAAAGTGATTCCCAAGGATGAGAAGGAGTATGCCTTTGAATTGAAAGCACGTAAGGAGATGCTGACCACCACCTACGGTGTGCCTGTGTCCTATATGATAACTCTTGTCAATACGGGGAACGTCGAAGACAGTTATATTCTAGAAGTTGAGGAAGACTACCCCAATGTCAACGCGGAACTCACCCTGCTCCGTTCAGATGGGGACATTAGGCCGCTTTCAGGAAACGGCGACAGGAAGCTTGAAGTTTCTTTAGAGCCTGGTAATAGGATAGGGCTTGCTCTTTGGGTGGTGGTTGAAAAGCCAAATGAGCCCGGTGACCAGGATCCCACTGGCTCTTATACAAATCAAGGGAATAGACGGGAGAGCTATACAGTCTTGGTGAGGGCACAATCCAATGGAGACCCAAGTCTAAATGAATACGTCAAGACCCTGACCACAATCAAAGAAGGGACGCAGGAACGTCTTTCCTTCGAGTGCTACGAACCCGAGAAGAGCATCGTGGCAGGCGGCATGGCAGAGTACTTCCTATACCTCAACAACTACGGCTGGGCCCCTGTGAAGGTGATGCTCGATGCCCTGGATCATGAATATGCCGACATCACGGCGGAGCTTTTCCTTGTAGCCCCATACTGGATCATGGACTATGACGATCCGGATGAGAACTATCCGGGTATGAAGAACAGCGGCACGATCTATGACCCCGAAGGAAATGTCGTCTATCCGGATGATGATGACATCCTGTGGGACGACTACGGCGGCCTCATCCCTGTGGACGAGGACTTCTCCTATGTGATCTATCCCTATGAGCAGGTGCAGTTCCTTCTTAGGGTGGGGCACCTGTATGACGGAAGCAGCAATAGCGGCGATGAATCGGCTCTCTACGAGATCGGTGTGTCCGCTGAAACGGAAGCTGGCTACAGTAAGACGGTGTTCACCAAGACAGAGGTTATTTATAACCCGCAGTACGGCATAGAGATGCGGTTGAAAGAGCCGAGGAAACTCACTCGACCGCGGGAGCCTGTGGAGTACATCATCAACCTCGAGAACACGGGCAATGTGGAAGAGGTTGTCGAACTCTCCCTTGGCGGCGAGGCGTACGGTCTGAAAGG
>DAOVMN010000503.1 GCA_030630685.1 Thermoplasmata archaeon
GGCGATAGGGATGCCGGTGGCGTTCATCAGGGCGAAGGGTCCCATGCCGATACCGAAGGCCTCGCAGGCCGCGGCGTCCACCTCAGGGACGGTCGCGACCTTCTCGTCCACGAGGCGACAGGCCTCGTTGAGGTAAGGAACGAAGTAGCGGTTGACTATGAAACCAGGGGAGTCCTTGCACTTTATCGGGACCTTGCCCATGATCCGTCCCAGGTCCATCAAGAGGTCCATCGTCTCGTCGGAGGTCTCGTCTCCCGCGATCACCTCGAGCAGACGATTGATGGCTGAAGGGAAGAAGTAGTGGAGTCCGGCGAAGTTCGGGCCCCTGGAAGTTATCTTGGCCATCTCGGTGATGCTTAGGGAGGAGGTGTTGCTCACCAGGATGGTCTCGGGAGGGCACAGCTTGTCCACCTCCTCGAAGACCTGTCGCTTGATATCCATGTCCTCGAAGATCGCCTCGATGACCAGCTGGGCGTCCTCGACGGCCTCCGCCATGTCCGTTGTCCCGTGGATGGCACCGATTATCTTCTCGGACTGCTCCTGGGTGACCTTCTTGCGGCGGACGCCCTCCTCCAGGGTCTTTCGGATGTTGTCAAGACCGCCCTGCACGAAGCGGTCCTCTATGTCGCGAAGTGTGACCTGGTAACCCGACTGTGCGGCCCTCTGTGCAATGCCCGCGCCCATGGTCCCTGCCCCCAGGACGCATACCTTCCGGATGTCGCTCGGCCTCATTCTGCTCTCTCCCTAACCTCGGAACGGGATGTGGGGGATTGTAGGGGGAAGTAATCAATGTTTGCGGTATCACTGCATGGCACAGGAGAATGACATCTAAAATTGAGAGGTTATGATTTAAAAAGAAACTGGGATTCTAAGGATAAACCTGAAGGGTTCGGGTAAAGGATAAATAAGATGAGGTGTCTCCGGGGCTCTACCGGGAGGCGATTGGTTGTCTGGTGTATCGGCCGAATCTCAGGTCAGGGACCCGATGAGGGCAGCCCAGGAGTACCTGCTCAACAGGCCCTGGTGGGAACTGGTCCTTCGTGGCCTATTCATCATGATATTCGGTATCATAGCCATCGCCTGGCCGGATATCAGCCTGTGGGCCTTGATCCTCGTCTTCGGGGTATTCATCTTCGTGGAAGGGCTCTTCCAGATGGTCGCGGCCTTCTCGGTGAAGAAGGAGGACCCCAGCTGGTCGCTGATGTTCATTAGCGGTCTCTTCAGCTTCATCATCGGCATTTTCTAAAGTTTCAGTCATAATGGAAAGATCCGACGGACATTCACTCCATGGATCTTCGAGAGTACCGCCTTCAAATGAAATATGAAGCAGATTACGGTCCATACTGTAAGGTTTTTCGGCAGTAGTTGTGATCGGAATATCATTTTTCCTGGCATATTCAACCAAGTCCATACGACCATTGAATTTCCATTCGCGCCATGGTGCGATAATTTTTATGTTTGGCTCAAAAGCATAAGCAGTCAGCTCAAAAC
>DAOVMN010000068.1 GCA_030630685.1 Thermoplasmata archaeon
ATTCAGTTCCTTTTCAAAAATCTTAATAGCTGCAGATACATCTCCCTTGGCCTTATCAATAACCTCATAATGATACCCTATTTCATGACCCATGTTCTCGATTTGTTTTATGGCCTCCGGGTCATAGACGCCCTTAACCATTCTAAAATAATATGTTGAGAATATTCCCATATCCGCTTCCATCTCTGCCATCTCTATCGCATTCTTTACTTTTCTATCCACGTCATGGCGAAAAATGGCAAATCTTTGAGATGGCCTTTTCGAGAGGTACTGCTCAACGGTTAGAGGGATATATCCTAATTCAATAATCTTATCACACAGGTTTTGATACATTCTTTTGGTAAAGTCCCTTTTCATATTCACCTTCCCCTTTTATCCTTCAACCACACTTTCCCCATTCACCATCCTGACCACGATGGCGTTCTCGATAACGCTGTTGAAGGTCTCATCATGTGAAATAACAAAGAGCTGGTCGAATCCCGTAATCCGGGAGAATGCCCTGGCAAGGTTGTCCCGTCTCTCCTCGTCGAGGTTGTGCGTGGGTTCGTCAAAGAAGGCGATGTTCAGGCCCGAAAAATGCCGGATCAGGGCCAGCCTTACCGCCAGGGCTGCGCTCATCTGCTGCCCCCCGGAAAGAAGGTTGAACTCTGTCTCATCCCTTCCTTTGCGCATTACAATGCCGTAGTCCCCGTATGTTTTTTCTTCTTCCCCTGCTGTCCAACGGATGTCCAGGGTGTTGTCCCCCATGAGTTCGTGGAAGCGGTTGTTTGCATCCTGGGATATCACGGCTACGTAGCGTTTCCTGAGGTATTCGGGTGTCTTTTTGAATATCTCCCTGATGTATTTGATGAGCAGTTCAGTGCTCTTCTCGATCCCCAGGTCTCTCTCTAATCCCTTTTTTTTCTCCATGAGTTCTTCCATTTTCTGTAATTCTTTAATCAATTTCTCTTGCTGTTTAAGGAGTTCATTCTTTCTTCCTCCTATTGTTCCAATCTCCTGGTTAAGCCCATCGAACTTCCTCTTTACCCGCTCCAGTTCCTCTTTATTGAATAGTTCCTTCTTTTCTGCAAGTGATGCGGCTGTATTATCGAGCCCCTGTGAAATCATTTCGATCTCCTTTTGGATCTTTACAAGCCTTTCCTGCAGCTCGGTAACCTTTTCCGACTCCTTCTTGTGAGTCCGATAATCATCATAACCCTTCCTGTGCCCTTCCTTCTTCCGCTCCAGTTTTTGCCTTTTCTTCTCAAGGTCTCCAAATGTCTCTATCCTCTTGCTGATCTCAGAAATGCCGTGAGCCAATTCTTCCAACGTCCTGTGTTTTTCTCTGATCTCTTCCTCTACCTCCGGTCTTTTCTCAAGGTCTTTCTTCAGTCTGTAGTGCTCACCCCTGAAATCACCGTGTATCCCTATCTTCTTCTCAAGCCCTCGAACCTCCCTTTCGTCCGGCCCCTCGGCCACTTCCTTTTTCAGGGCGGTGAGGCCCTCTTCGTCCTTCTGGATGGCCTCCCTGAGCGAGTGTTCTTTACCGATGAGAACATTCATCTCCTGAAGGCGTTTTTCGGCCTTTACAATCTCCAAGGCCTCGACCTGAAGTGAGGTTATGCTCTCTCTGACATTCTCTAAAGAGGATCGGATCTCGTTCTCCTCTTTGACGAAGAGTTGTGATGCATCACCAATGATTTTTGGACAATGTTCCCTGAAGAAGGGGCACTCTCCGGTTTTAAGGGCCTCTCTATTGGATTGGAAGTGGTTAATTTCAGCCATGAGATTGGTTTCTCTTTTTCTCAGCGCCTCCAATCGCTTATCAAGAGATTCTTTTTCTTTCACTTTATCGAGTAAGGCCTCCCTGTCCTTAAGCTCCCCCTGAAACTCGATCGACTTTTTCCTGCCGTTTTCAAGTTCCTCTTCTATTTTCCCGATTCGTTTCATCTTTTCCTGTTTCAATGATAGTGCCTGCTCCAGCCTCTTTTTGTTTTCTTCCATCTCCTTCTGAAGCCCTAACTTCTTTTTCACCTCTGGCATCCTTTCCTCTGCTTCTTTGATCTTCTTGAGTTCATTCTCCAATCCTGAGATCTTTTCCTTCAGGCCCGCTTCCTTCCTTTGGAGTACATGAAGCTGTTCCTTTTCCTTATCCCTTCCATCCCTAAGCTTGTCCACTTCGATTATTTCCTTCTCCACCCTAAGAAATTCCTGGAAATCCACCTGACTGGCCATGACGATCTTTCGTGCCTCCTGGGCCTGCTGCAGGCGGTTATTGCATTCTTCCCTGCGTTTTTCCGCCCCCATCTTTTGGGTGTTCAACTCCCTTATTCTGCTTTCCAAACCACTGATCTCCCCTTCTAACCGTTCAAGATTGGCCTTCTTCTCTCTGACAGACCCAAACTCCGTATTCAATCTATTCAAGGATGCTGTTAATTCAGCAAGCTCGGTGGCGATTCTCTCAAGCTCATCTTTTTTTTCAGGAAAGTTCTCCACCTGTACGGATACAATTGCAATATTCTTATCGATCTCATTCTTTTTCTTTTCAATCTGGTTTTCTATCACGCGGGATTCCTTCTCGGCCTTCTTGTAATCCTCGATCCCAAGTATCGGATCGAACTTCTCTTTCCTCTGCCCCGGAGCTTCGAGAAAGGGGGCCATAATAGTCCCTTGAGGAACACCAATGACATCCTCGAAGAGTCTTGGAAGAACGGTTTCTTCCCCCAGACAAAGAATATCCTTCCTTAGCGCATGGAGGACATCGTTCTTTCCCTCTGCGATCTTGCCTCCTGCTTTAGGGTCATGAATATAGTAGCTGGATGTGCCGCCCTTGGTTCTTATGGTTCTCACAACTTCGTAGTCCCTGCCGTCCACTCCTCTTATCAGTACCCTGATTTCTCCCTTCTTTTGACCGTGCCTCACCATATTCTCGATCTTGTACGGTTTGTAATCGAAAAGTGCATAGCCGATGGCCTCGAGGATGGTGGATTTTCCTGATCCATTCTCCCCGGAGATGGCATTGGTGCCCTCCTGGAAGCGTATCGGATTCTTCGTAGTGCGTTTGTAGCTCTTGATGTTCTCCAATGCCACGGATCTGATGAGCATAATAGGCCAATTGTGAGAACATTATTTTAATCTTGTTATTGGTTTGATGGGAACCTGTATCGGATGATTTCGTAAGCAGGAAAATCAGTTATTCTCCTGGGTATTGATGGCTATCTCTGCGATATCCGAGGCATACATCCCTGCCCTCTTCACACTTTCCATAATCCCGGCAATAGCAACGGAAAGATTGGGCCTCGCTCCGCTGATGGTAGAAACCCCCTTGGTGTAAAGGTCCTTAAGCTCTGCGGTACTATCTATCGTTTTGTTGGCAAGAGAAACATCCCCCTTCAAGAAGGATTCGAATGCCCTGTTTATCATATCAAGGGCAACATCCGCGGCTCCCGAGAAATAGTTCATGGTTTCAGGGGAAAGGGGGGTCTTCTTTTTATTTCCAAGTACACCAACGAGGTGTTTGGATATATTCCGGGCATGATCCGCCACCCTCTCGAGGATCCTCCCGATAAGGAAGTAGTTCAGGCTTTCCTCCACATCGGGCCCTTCCTGGAGGTATCTGGGCCTCTTCAGCATAAGGTTGTACTGCTTGAAAAGCAGCCAGTAAAGCCTGTCCACTTCGGCATCCCTGGCATCCACGTCCCTGGCTATCTCCAAGTCCCCGTTCCTCACAGCATTCATGGAATCATGAAGCATGGAGAAGGTGATACGGAATATCCTCCTCACCACGCTTTTGAGACCGAAGCCCTCGGAATCGGAGAGGTCCTTGATATGAACGGAATTTATATCCTCTTCCGTGATCTCGGGGCCGATCACCATTCGAGTGAACCTTCGGATGGCTGCCCGCATCTCCGCGCTCATGGTAGAACCCGCGGAAACCTCGATGGTGTCGTATCCGTTAATATAAACAGCGATTAATCTCCTGAAAAAATGCTCCGGGTCCCCGTCCTCTATAGAGATATGTTTAACCCGCTTGACATCTTTTTCAATCGGATGAGGATCGATGATCAAGGTGCCCCTTTCCCCAGGGATGAGTGATAATGTATCTCCATTTTTTATTCCTGCGGCTACTGCCCACCTCTTTGGAAGGGAAACGATGAGTGTGGAACCCCCGGTCTTCTGTACCCGCCTCAGGTCCGCCATTTCTATTCACCCTCGATAATTAGAAAAATGCATACTCCTCCTCACCATCCGCCAGAGCAAGCTCTTGGGCATACTGCTCCTCGAGCTCCTCGTAATATTTCCCGTAGTAGTTCACAGATTCCTCGTCGTATCGCGGAGGGTTTGGGTCGAAAAAATTGTTATAAAATTCACTCGAGAAGCAGGGAATATATTTCTTCAGGACCCTGATAAACTCTTTCTTCTGCACACAAAAAGGCTTGGAGAACTTGTCTGTAAAGTCATCGATCTTGTGCAGTTCCATCATGACCAACCTGAAAACAGCACTCGTGATCTTTACGTTACTTCCCTTTTTTGCTTCGATCTCAAGGTATCTTTTGATATCCCCCAGGATATTGGAGAAATACCCGTAGTGTCGTGCTTTATCCTGTCCTTTATATTCGATCTCCCCGCACTGGACACAATAATAGTGCGGCTTGATCTTCTCCAACTCATCGCCTTCCTCGTTCACATAGGTGGGTACCCACATCCTTTCAGATGAATGACATTTCAGGTGTTCGCACTTCAAATATGTTCCTCCGTCCTGTACGTTTTATCAGCTTCCGTCCATATTGATATATATCGGGGTCGGGGCATCTGTATTCCTACGATAATCTATTTAGATATATTAATTTTATTGATGCCTCGAACCGGGATACCATAATGTTAAAATAATGTCATTGGATAGGCGGGCAAAACCGGAGGAACCCCCATGAAGGAAGGCGAGATAGTAAAGTATGACTTTGAGGTTTATGCTGATGACAAGCTCATTGCTACCACCATAGAGGAGCTGGCGAAAGAGCACGATAGTTTCAAGGAAGATGTCGACTATGCGTCGGTTTATATAATCTCTGGAATGGAGGGTCCCTACCCTGGGATAAAGAATGCAATTGAGATGGCTGAAGAAGGCGGAGAGGCAGAGGTCGAGCTCCAACCAAAAGAGGCTTTCGGAGAAAGGAATCCAAGGATGGTTGAGTTTTTCAGATACAACGACATAGCGCGTATCGCGAGTCAACAGGAGAAAAATCTCGAAAGGGGGGAGAAGATCGAGTACCAGGGAAAGACCGGGACAATAATCCTTGTTACCCCTTCGAGGGTGAGAGTGGATTTCAATCACGAGCTGGCTGGCAAGAAGCTCAGGGCGAAGGTTAGTGTCCGGCAGGTGCTGAGGGATAATGAAGAATGCATCAGGGCAATCCTTGAGATGAATGCTGGAACGAGCAAGGAATTCGAGTTCTCCGAGGAGGACGGGGTCCTCACCATAAAAGTACCCTCCACGGTCTCGCTCAGTACCAAATGGCTCAACGGGAAGTTGAAGGTTGTGACCCAGCTTAGGAGGCATACCGGACTGAAGAACATCCGATATGTGGAGGAGTTCTATCAGAAGACAGAGCTTCAGGGAGAAAAGGCCAAGGAGACAGAAGGGGAACCGGAACAAACCGAAGGTGAGGGTATAGAGGAGAGCGTCAAGGAAGAATCCCCTGAGGAAATCCCGGAGACCCAAGAGAAGGTCCAAGAGAAGGTCCAAGAGAAGGTCCAAGAGAAGGTCCAAGAGACCCAAGAGAAGGCCCAAGAGACCCAAGAGAAGGCCCAAGAGGCCCCTGAAGAATATGGGGATGTGGTCGGTTCCGATGCCGCCGTAGCCGAGTTAGGAGAAGAATAGATACTGAAACCAGTATCTCAAACGGAGCTCAGAACTTCGTTCTTCACTCCTTGACGAGCGCTTTGACCAACTCTGGCAGCACCACACTCGCCCTGCCTGTTATGCTGTGGTCCACAAGGCGGCTCAGTGGGGTTGGCTCGATATTGATCTCAATGATCATTGCATTGTGCTGCTTGGCAATAATCGGCAAAGAGGCGGCTGGCTCCACAACTGCTGAAGTGCCAACCACGAGCATCAGATCACACTTTTCCACAGCCCGCCAGGCTTTTGCAAGCGTCTCAGGGTCCAGTGGTTCGCCGAACCAGATTACATCGGGCCTGAGCAGTCCACCACACCTGTCACATCTTGGCGGTAGCCGGGATAACGGTACCTCGATATTCTCGATCTTTGTGCCTTCCCTGGTACAGCGCAAGCGCCAGATATTGCCGTGGAGTTCGAGCATTTGCCTGTTTCCAGCCTGACGATGCAGCCCGTCCACGTTCTGAGTGATCAACAAGAACTCTTCGAAATGCTGCTCCATCCCGGCTATTACCTTATGGGCGGGATTGGGTTTACAGTCTGCAATCAATCCCCTACGCCAGTCATACCATTCCCATACCAGAAGCGGATTGCGTGCGAATGCCTGCGGGGTTGCCAGCTCTTCGACACGATAATGCCTCCACAGGCCATCCTTGCCCCTGAAGGTGGGGACACCGCTCTCTGCCGATACACCCGCGCCGGTCAGGACGACAACGGATCGTGCGGTTGCGAGGGCGTCTCCGATGTGCGGGGGTAAGGGAATTGCATCGCTTTGGGAGTTATTTTTCATTGTTTCCTCCGATTCTGGTCGGGTGGAAGGAATAGGGCCTTTGTGATATTTGAATTTTGCTGGAACGGGATGGGCAAAAGATGGGAGTATGTCGCAACGTAGCGGGTGGTGTGAAAGGAGGAGTTCAGGTTGGTTGGGGGTGTGGGGAACATGGGCTCGGAGTGGTGTTGTGTTATATTTCCCGGGAAAAGGATGTGATCGTTATTCATTTGAGAAACGATTAAATAGGGTCTGCGAAAAGCAAGGAAACTGATGATTCACGCCACAAAATCATCACTCCAGGAAGGCGCATATTCCCTTTGCGAAAGAGGGGTAAACGTAATCGAGCGCATGCACTTTTCAACCAGCCTACCCGCTCACTAACGGAGTCATGACGATGATAAACAACACCGAACAATTACTATCTCTTTTAGGAAACGATGAAGCAGAACTCATCCACGGAGACGAAAGATATCAGCTCACAATCGAGACCCGTCCCCACTGCACTCAAAACTGCCCGGCAGGGATCAATGTAAAGGGGTATGTGAACCTCATCGCAAATCGGCGATATGCCGAAGCGCTTGAATTGATCAGGGAAATGAATCCCTTCCCAGGGATATGCGGCCGTGTGTGCACCCGTCCCTGCGAGATCAACTGCAACCCGGATCTGGATGAGCCGCTTTCCATCAAGGCTCTGAAGCGGTTTGTTGCGGATTACGAGGTCTCCAGAATGCCGGCGGATATCGAGCGGTACCAGGTAAGGTACAGGGAAAAGGTCGCTGTCATAGGTTCCGGTCCCGCAGGTCTCACCACAGCACTCGATCTGGTGAGGCTCGGATATGCGGTCACGGTGTTCGAGGCCATGAATAAGGCTGGCGGGATGCTTACCTGGGGAATCCCGGAGTTCAGGCTTCCAAGAAACGTGCTGGAACGGGAGATCGGCATCATTGAATCAATGGGCGTGGAGATAAGGACCGGAAAGAGGATCGAGGATCCCACTTCACTTTTCTCCGAAGGGTACAATGCCGTTGTGATCGCGGCGGGTTCCTGGAAAGGGCTTCCATTGGAGATCGAGGGAGAGGACCTGGAGGGGGTGGTGGATTGCCTGGAATTTTTACGCATGGTTTCCCGGAGAGAACTGCGAAAATTAAGCGGCAGGGTCGTGGTGATCGGAGGCGGCGAATCCGCTATCGACGCTTCCAGGACCGCACTCAGATTCGGGGCGGATGCTGTCACTCTCGCCTATAGACGAACAGAAAACGAGATGCCTGCCGAGGATAAAGAGATTTGCGATACCAGGGAGGAAGGTGCGGAAATAATGACCCTTGCGATCCCCAAACGGATAATCGGGGATGGGAGGGTGGAGGGTATCGAGTTCCTGCGTGCCGAACTCGGGGATCTTGACGAGTCCGGTAGAAGACGCCCGATCCCCATCAGGGGCAGTGAATTCGTGCTTGAATGCGATTGCATAATACCGGCAATCAGCGCAAGACCCGGAGTTCCCGAATTCAAGGATCGTGGTATCTGCTTCAACGAGAAAGGCCTGATCGATGTGGACGAGGCCTACCAGAGTTGTACAGAGGGGATATTTGCGGTAGGGGATGCGGTTCGCGGACCTTCCACCATCGTTGATGTGATAGGCAGTGCACATAGATGTGCGGCCTCCATCCATGCATTCCTCGGGAGTGAACACCCAAGATTTCAGGAATTCAGCCAGGGCACCCGGGCCGGTGCAATTGTTCATAAGGCTCACCATAGACCCAAACACCGTCATCCTATCCCGACACTTTCCCTGGATGAGCGGCTTGAATGTTTTCAGGACAATGAAAGGCAATGTTTTGTGGAGATCGAGGATGTCTATTCCGAGCTTGTTGCCGTGGATGAGGCATCCCGGTGTTTCCGATGCGGCCCGTGTGAGGAATGCCAGGTCTGCCTTCCGAACTGTACGGAAAAGCAGGTTGTTGGCTCACTGGATGGGAAAGAATTCCTTCTCAAGGTACCCTGCGAACTCTCTAGAGAGGTCCATGAGGGAAAAAAGGACAACTGGGAGCTATCCGTCAATAATGAAAGGAAACCGGTTCATTTATGTTCCCTGACCCCGAGGGTGAACCCGGAGCTGTGTATCGCCTGCGGACGGTGTGAGGATGCCTGCGCCTATAAAGCGGCCCGGGTGGAGCTGAAGGCCAATGGAAAAGCTTATTCTCTTCGTTACCGGACTTGTTTCACCCCGCTTGACCTATTTTGCTAAACGAAACGTCGG